>JAURHZ010000334.1 GCA_030833025.1 Armatimonadota bacterium | reverse complement strand
CACTTGTCTTTTCCACAGTTTGTAAGCATTTTCCATCCTGAACGAACCCAGACTGTCCAACTGTTGGTCAGTCTGGGTTTTGGATTGTTAAAAGATGTCGTCGTGGATGATGGGAAAATTGCCGAGAATCGGGGCAGAATATATGAAGGTATCCGCACGCGTCGTGCGGAAATTTCCTCTAACCCTGTTAAAGGGTCGAAAGGGTTTCGGTATCGATCACCATGCAATCCCAAATGATTAATCGAAAGGCAGGCCTCCTGCTTGCATCCCTCGGGGTGTTGGCTGTTGGTACTGTGCCGGCTGAAGCGCAAGTGCGTCTCGGCTGGGTACGTAGTACTGGCACTAATCCAACGTTGGCAGTTACCCGTAATGCTGCGGGTGAAGTATTCACGTTCGGCAATGGCACTGTTAACAAGCACTCTAAGACTGGTTCTCTTGTTTGGACTAAGGCAATCGGCACGTTTACATACGGTACGACGGTTGCAAACAACATTGTGTCCCTTCATGCCGGTCAAGATGGCGGCGTCTACTTGGTAGAACGTCAGGGACCGAACTACACATCCACCGTTATTCGCTACTGCAATAACAATGGCGTTGTAGGTTTCACCCGCACGATTTCCGGTCACGTAAACATCGCCTTCAACGCGAACTTCCCTGTTGCAGTCTCTGACTCTGCAGGCAACTTGTTCGTGACAGCGCAGACCGGATCAGAGACTGTTACCTTGTGGAAGGTAACTCCTGCTAACGTTTTGACGTCTGCCGGCGTTACGGTTACCCCGCTTGAGCTTGGTGTCACCGATGTCTTCACATCATCGTTGATTGTCCCAGACAATGCCGGTGGAGCTGCGCTGTTCGTTGACCACTCTGATGGTAAGGGACATGCAAACCGCCGCTTCAATGCATCCCTTGGAACAACCCAAACTGTCAACTATAACACATCGGCTTACGAGCGATGGGCGCAGGGTGCCGAGCAATCTGCTGTTGTCAAGAATGGCTTAATCTATGCTATTCGAAACACCACGGATGTCTTTGGTGGTACGACTGGTAAGGACCTTGTCGAAGTAGCCGCGGATGGCACACGTACGATCAAGCGTTCTGGAACAGACCTCCGTGGAGTTTCGCTCAGCCACACAGGCAACTTGGCTGTTGTGACTGCGTCGAGCGTAACCCGTAATAGCACGACCTATCCTGCATTCAATGTTGGCTTGGAGAACACTGCTGGCACGATTACAGCTCCAGTACGTGCATTTGCAAACTTTGGCACGACAACACCAATCCAGTTTGGTGCGTTCGCGACAAATTTGCTTGCTGCTGGAGTGCGCTCAAATCCATTTGGTTTGAGCTACTCTTCCGGTGTCGCAAATGGTGCATTCTACTTGGTTAACGGCGTTGAGGATGCTACATCCACCTTTGCCGGACCATGGCCAGTTCGCTTCAGCCAAGTAGGCTTGAATGTCGCTGATACTGCATCAGTTGTAAGCCTGTCCACGTACGGAAGCCCTAATCGCTTCTTCTTCAACAATGCATCTGCGTACACAAGCGGTACCGGATCCTTGTTGTGGTCTGGCCCAGTTACGACTGCGTTCAGTGATGATGGTATTTACGCAGCCCTTACGGTTGCTGGAACGGCATCTGTAGCCAAGTACCACTTTACTGCTCCTACTGTTACCGGTCAGCCAAGCATCATTCCAGGTGGACCAGGAGCAACGGATCAGGTCATCACTCTGACTGGTGACAAGTTCGGCTACAACGATGTCTTTGTCTTCAATGGCGTTAACTGTGCTACAAATGTCGTATCAGATGGTTCTCTTCAGGTCACGATTCCTGCATCAGCGATTGGTGTAAAGGGTATCTATCCAATCAGCTTGCTGTACACCTTTGAGAACGGTACGAGCCAGTCGTTGAATCTGGGCAACCTTGAGGTCGGACCACGTCCGGTACTCGATGTTGCATCGCTGACACCTAACCCAATCCACGGTGGTGAGACGCTCACGTTCACCGTTTCGTTGAACGAGACCGCAGGTTTCCCTGGACAGACGGTTACAGTAACAAACACAAACCCAGCAATCACATTGCCTGGGACAGTTGCGTTTGCGACAGGTGAGAAGACGAAAACTTTTGAGATCGTTCCATCGTATGTAACCGCAGATGTCGACGGTGTTGTAACCACGACCCTTGATGGTGTTACCAAGGAATCTACCGTGACTGTTCTCAGTCACAAGGTTCAGTCGGTTGTTGTTGATCCATCAACAGTAATTGGTGGAAACAGTGCCGTAGGCACAGTTACCTTAACAAGCAAGGCTGCACCTGGTGGCTATGTTGTTGCATTGTCATCAGACAACGCAAACATCACGGTTCCTGCCGAAGTTACCGTTGCTGAAGGTCAGACAACAGCTACGTTCCCTGTAGACTTTGCAGTTGTCGCCGATGATTCCAACGGAGTTGTGACTGCACAGCTCAACGGTTCATCCAAGACCAGCAATGTCACCGTCAAGGCCGCTAACATCTCCGTGCTTGGTTTGTCAAAGACAAGCACAGCTGGTGGAAACGATGTTACGGGAACCGTTACGATTGATGGAATGGCTCCAGCGGGTGGATTGACAGTTACATTGTCATCGTCCAACTCCAAGGTGGTCGTTCCTGCATCGGTGACGATTGCTGAAGGAATGACCGAAGCGACATTTACAGCGACGACTGTTCCAACAGCAACTGCTACAGATGTCACGGTCACGGCAAGTGCTCGTGGAGTCGTCCTAAACAAGGGCATCACCATCACTGCACCTGTCGTTGTTTCT
>JAURHZ010000333.1 GCA_030833025.1 Armatimonadota bacterium | reverse complement strand
GGTTTTCATGATTTGAGGGGTGCTTGATGGACAATAATCACTGGGGTTTTCCAACAAACCGGCGTGACTTTCTGACGGGTATCGGTGGCGGGTTCGCTGGCCTTGCACTCACGAGTATGCTTGCGGATGAGGGGCTTGCAATGCCATCATCCCCGGGGCAGGGTTCGCTTGGCATGCAGCATCATCCACCAAAGGTCAAACGGGTCATTCAGCTGTTCATGAATGGTGGCGCGAGCCCGATGGACTTGTATGACTACAAGCCTGCTTTGATCAAGTACCACGGACAGAAGCTTCCGGCGCATATTCGGCCAGAGGGTTCCCCAAATGAACCAGGACTTTGTCTGAAGAGCCCATTTACATTCAAGCAGTACGGTCAATCTGGACGCTGGGTCAGCGATCAGTTTCCTGAGCAGGCCAAGCTTGTCGATGAAATGGCTTTCTTTATGGCGATGGCCAGTAAGTCAAACGTCCACGGGCCAGCATCGTACATGATGAACACCGGTTTTATCCTCCCCGGCTTCCCATGTATGGGCGCATGGATCTCCTATGCCATCGGTAGCCTCCGGGATAACTTGCCGACATTTGTGGTTCTTCCGGATTCGCGTGGCCTTCCCTACAACCAGCGTGGGAACTTCAGCAGCGGGTTCCTGCCAGTCGTTCATCAGGGAACCATGATTAACGGTACCGGACCAGGTGCTGTCTCGGACCTGTTTGCGGGTGATAAGTACAAGTTTGCTAACCGTGATACCGATAAGGCTGGCCTTGATGCGCTGACAAAGCTGAACAAAGCACATGCGGCACAGCACGCGGGTGACTCTCGTCTGGATGCCCGTATCGCGAGCTATGAGCTTGCTGCGCGTATGCAGCTAAGTGCTCCTGAGGCTTTTGATCTCTCACGCGAGTCGCAGGCCGTCAAGGATTCCTACGGAATTGGGACACCACACACGGATGACTTCGGTAAGCGGTGTCTGCTTGCGGCGCGCCTCGCCGAGCGCGGGGTCCGCTTTACGCAGGTGTGGAGTGGCCCTCAGGGAGCGGTCAACAACTGGGACAACCACGGAAATATCCGTACTGAGCTGCCTCCGATGGCTGCAAGTATCGACAAACCAATCGCTGCTCTGCTGCGTGACCTGAAGGCGCGTGGTTTGGATAAGGATACATTGGTCATTTGGTCCACTGAGTTTGGGCGCACACCATTTGCTCAGGGTGGTGAGGGCCGTGACCATAATGGTGGAACGTTTGTCAGCTGGATTTGGGGGGCGGGTGTCAAGCCTGGTGTCGCGTATGGCCAGAGCGATGAGCTTGCATTCAAGACTGCTGAAAACACTACGTATTCGTACGACTTCCATGCGACGATTCTGCACCTGCTTGGTATCGACCATACGAAGCTGACGTGGAGACAAAATGGCGTTGACCGTCGCCTCACGGATGTCCATGGTCATGTTGTGAAGGAAGTACTGGCGTAGTTCGATGTTGGACTAGTTGTGACAGCCCTCCGGATTCCGGAGGGCTTTTTTATGTCATCCTGTTCATGAGGGCTGTGGTTGCTCCAATGGGTGAGGTGTAGCCTTTGACTGAGTACGCATCATGCGGTTTACGCTAACCATCGCTCATCCAACAAAGCACAAATGCGACTGGCATCGCACAACAGAGACAGCGTTTACAGCCAGAACCTTGATGCAGCATCCACTCCGTATCCAGAGGTATTGATGTGTTATCAGATTGGCATCAAGGTCAATCGTGCCTTTTAGCTACAAGATAAAATCACCGATGAGCATGGCTCATACATCGCACATTCATGAGGATTTGCGATGAATTTTACAAGGCGTGACTTTTTTCTGCGTTCGGGGCTGGCATCGCTTGGTGGTGCTGGCCTGCTTGTATCTGCTTGTGGTGGTGGAGGTCGCAAGTCGTCATATAGCTATCAAGGTTATCAATTTGAACGGACTTTGTTCAATGGTGATGGCCCCAGATGGCTGAATTACGGTCCAAGTGGAACGATTCTTGTTGGTGAGCACTGGAAACGTAACATCCACATTGTGAGTCAACAAGGCGTAATCCGGAGAACCATTCATGTACCTGGAGACTTGCTTCTGAATCCCGAAGAGTGTGCGATTTCGTCAAGTGGTGTGATCCACATTTGCGATCCGACGGCAAATGTCGTTAGACGTTATAAACCGGATAGATCTGAGCTTGAATCTATCCTTATTGGATTTGGAAATCCTACCGGGATTGAAATAGCGAAGAATGGGAAGATTTACATCGTAGGTAACACGGGAGAAGATCGTCAGCGAGTGACCGTCGTAGATTCAGATGGCAATGTTATTGATAGGCTAGTCCCGCCGGATGGTACATCGTTTAACGATGCGCGAGGAATTACTTCTGACAGTGAGAATAACGTATATGTTGCTGACTTTTTGAATGCTCGAATTGTCAAATATGATGCAATAGGGCGTCATTCGCTCACGATAAACGACGTGTCCTCATACGGTATCAACGTAGATGTTCAGGATAATTTAGTCGTTACGGACTTTTTCAAGCGTAAGGTTGTGGTCTTTTCAGGTACCGGGACGATTCTAAGCGAATTTACTGGTCGTGAGACAGGCCCTGGTAACTTTTTTGAGCCATCAACAGCGCTTGTCATGCCGGATGGCAGGCTGTATGTAAGCGATTTTGTCATCAACGAGGTGACCGTTTGGAAACCTGCATGAAGTGGATGATCATTTCACTAGGCGGAAATCACGCTTTGATCGTTTGGACGTTTTTGGTCGATTGCAGTGTTTGGAGCAATGTTGCCTGACTTG
>JAURHZ010000332.1 GCA_030833025.1 Armatimonadota bacterium | reverse complement strand
TCGTCCAGAGCATTGCTATAGCTCCAGCCATCCACGACTGGGTTACCGAGAGCGGACATCGCCTCGGATGACAAAGGGATGCTTTTGATCGCCCATGCCCCAATCGACATCGGTGGGACCACACGAAATGAGCTATGGGCTCGTACCCGCATCGCCATCGCCTGTATCGCAACAGATGCTATAGCTAAGACAACTATCAATGTCCTTTTTCGCTTGGCAATCGCTACTTCCATTCGTTAGCCTGCCCTTCCACAATAAAGCGGTTCAGGCGGTCTTTTCGGATTCGCCATGCACGTCGGAGAACGGCAGTGATGCCAAGGGCAAGCACGGATGCAACCCACCAAGGGATGAGGACTCCGACGTTTCCGATAGAGACGGAAATGCGGGCGCCAACAATGATTAGGACTAGGCGTGCAATGTGGATAACGAAAGCGATGAACACGGCCAGCATTCCCCAGACAAGTCCTTCTTTGAAGGTCTTCTTCATCCAGATAAGCCATGTAACCGCAACAAGGGTAGTTAGCCAAAGCGTTGGATGAGGACTGACACCAGAGCGGAAGGCTATGTTGAAGGTGTTTTCGCTCACAATGATGCCATTGGTCGTTACAAAACTTTTTGTTCCAACGATGTTTCCAAGCTGTGATGCTAATAGTGCGGCGAGCTGCGATGTGACATCAATCCAGTTACGGTAGATACCTTGTGGTATGGGGGTTGCCAGAAGGGCAAAGAGAAAGGCCGCGCGATACGTGCCAGCGATGAACAGGCCTTCGGTCCAAAATACCTGAGCGTAGAGCATCCAAAGTAGCACCAGATAGGAAACTGTTGGGGATGCTGCGAGGACTGAGAACAAAACCATTAGGATGCCGACCACGAGAGGCCAGCGCAGCCCGCGTCGCTGAGGTGCATCCGGGGATGGGAATAGTGCACGTAGCTCGCCGCGAACGATTTCGGCCCTTTGGTTACATCTGACAGCAATAAACATGCATCCAAGAATTGCAACAAGGCCAGTTCCCTGATCTGCAACGGGTCCGAGCCAAACCGACATACATTGTTTAATCGGCTCGACGAGAGCGACTATCGTCAGGAGCAGCACGACAATGTTGTCTATTTGCAGCATCGGCCGAAGCATCGGAACTACAACCTGTGACTGAGCCCGTAACCGTTCATTCATAAGAGGTTTATATACCACGCACACCCCCCGATGAAGCGCCGCGAATTATCGCAGAGATCTGTCCATCCTAACCGGAGGTGACAATGCAACGGGGCACCTTATTGTGATGCTCGGTCACATAACGAATTATTCGGTGTGTCACCGATATTGAATTTGGATGTAGATGTGACAATGATAACCACTAGTTTTCCTTGACAATCAAATGCACGCCTTCGTACACTACCGGATATCAGTTCCGGGACCCTTTCCAGAAATCGGGATGGTGCAGGGCCCTGTCCGGCAAAGGACGTTACTTACATGCGAAACCAGAGAACATTGGGAATGAATCAACCACGCCACTTCAATCAAGCGCACAGTGTGTTGTCAAAGGCATGCAGTGCAACATTGTTACTCTCGTTGTTGGTTCCGACCGGGGCTGCGTTTGCAGATGGACTTATAAAGTTTGATGTCGTCAATGCAAAGACGGGTAAGGCGATCCCCGGTGCCGTGATTCGGATCGAGCCAGCAGCTAGTGAAATCGATGAGCTTCAGTTCAAGGCTGGCGAATCTGGTGTTGCATCCACTGGTGATCTCGTTTCTGGTGAACGTGTCTTCACTGTAACTGCGATTGTAGAAGGAATGGTTTACCGTCCATTCAAGGGTAAGGTTACAGTCGTTGACAACGATACGGTCACAGTTCGTGTGGCGATGGTCGAGCAGGGCTTCAAGACCTTTGAAGTAAATGACAAGGTTGTACGTATCAACCTCGATGACCCATCCAGCCGAACATACCGCGACAAGGCTCTCCTGCATGGCACTGCACTCGGTGCTGGAAATGGCCAGAGTCTGAACCATGTTCTTCGTTCTGTCCCAGGTCTGTCGGCAGATCCGCTTGGCGGGATCATTTCTCGTGGTGAGCAAAACCCGGCACAGTTTTACGTGGATGGCTTTCAGCTTCCATCCCGTGTCGTAGGTTCAACGGGGCAGTGGGTAGACCTCGCATTTATAGAGACATTGACTGCTCGAACTGGTGGGCATTCGGCAGCCTATGGCGGTGGTAGCAGCGCAATAATCGACCTTGGCCTGTCACCTGCAATATCCCCTTATGGGTCACCAGTGCGTCCTGCAGAGGCATTTGTCCGGACATCAAACGGCGATTTTGGAACATCGGAGAACCTGATAACCGTCTCCAAGCAACGCCCTCGCCTCAATAATGCACGTACTGATATCGGTTACGTTATTGGTGTGTCCAACCGGACAACGTCGAATGCATCCCTTTCGCCACAAACTGGCGGAGCTGCACCTAACGCAGCTGGTAGCTCAAACAACGCATTTGGAAAGGTCGAAGTTCGCCTCAATCCAAGTACTGAAGTTTCATCGACATTCGCCCTAGGGTCAGCGATAACGGGCATTGGAAACCGTACTGGCCTTGGGGCATCGTTCAATGGAACGGGCTTTGGCTATGGTGGAGTTCTGGATTCGTTAGCAGGTGGCCCGAGCCAAGCGGCTCTCGGACTCGATGTCACTCAGCGCGACAACTCCGAGCTCTTCATCACGCAGATCCGAAAGCAGCAACGGGGTGGCCGTTCGGCTACATTTACCGTTGGTGTGTCGAAGCAGACGCAGAGCACCACCAACAGCACGCTTCCTGTCTTACA
>JAURHZ010000331.1 GCA_030833025.1 Armatimonadota bacterium | reverse complement strand
TGCCCGCCATCAAGTTTGCCGACAGTGGACGCCTCCACGTTGGACAATGGGCCATCGCTATCGGATCTCCATTTGGTAAAGAGAACACGATGACTACCGGAATCGTGAGTGCCCTACACCGCAAGTCGGACATCTCCGATGGCGTTACGGGACGCTTCTATCCATCTCTCATCCAAACAGATGCCGCGATCAACCGTGGAAACTCCGGCGGTCCGTTATTCAACATCAAGGGAGAGCTGATTGGCATTAATGTCGCGATTTACTCACCAACAGGTACGAGCGTTGGTATCGGCTATGCAATTCCGTCGAACACCGCGAAATATGTCTCCGACCAGCTGATCGCCAAGGGTAAGGTCACCCGCGGGTCCCTTGGCCTGGTCCCACAAGACATCACCGCTGATGAGCGTGGCACCGTGGGGACATCCACGGGAGCATACGTCAAGGAAGTTGTCGTGGGTGGCCCCGCTGACAAGGGTGGTATTCAAGCTGGGGATGTCATCACCAAGATTGGCGGCACGCCCATCGTCGATGAAATCACGCTGCGAGACACCGTTGGAAGCACGGCTCCTGGAAGCAAGGTTGATATCAACTACCTCCGGGATGGCAAAGCGCGCACCACTGCCGTCATCCTTGGAGAGATCAAGGAAACCCAGCTTGGACAGGGCACTGCTCCAAATGCTCCAGCAAAGGCTAAGTCTTCGGCTGAGAAATACGGATTTACGGTCAGCCCACTCTCCGATGATGACAAAACCGAGCGTGGCATCCCCAAGACAACGGTTGGTGTGCAGGTCGCGACAGTTGCGAATGCCTCTCCAGCGGATGATGCAGGGCTGGTTCCAGGTGCGATCATTACCCATGCAAATGGAACGATTCTCAGTGCAACCGCCGATTTGGATGCTGTTCTCAAGGCAAATCCGCGCACTGTTCGACTGCAAGTTATCGGAGGCCGGTCAGAATCAGCCGGCGGTAGCGGCCTGACGCGAGGCTTAATCGTGATTCGCCTTCGCTAGTCATAAGAGCTCACACAAAAAACCGCCCATTGGTAGCTACCAGTGGGCGGTTTTAGTTTGTCGTTGGTGATGCCTCTGGCACCGTACATTCAGAGGGAATTAGACCTCGATGTCACCGCGGTTGCGGCGAACGATGCGGTCTAAAATGGCTTCCATCAGGGCATCGTGGTCGACAGGACACGTCTCAATCCGAAGCGCAGCGAGCGGTGTTGCCGCCTTTGGCCATTGATGTCCAAGCTTAACCATATCTTTTTCTGTGGTCACAACCACATGCGTTGATGCCATTTCGGGATTGGCAAGAAGTGCATCAATGTCATCCTTGGTATACGCATGATGATCTGGAAATTTGACTTCTTTGATGACAATTAGCCCCAGAGTGCGGAGTGTCTTGAAGAACTGTTCGGCATCTGCGATCGCGGTTACCGCGACCACACTCAGTCCCTTCATTTCATCCAATGCCCCCTGCTGGCCATCGGTCGAGAGCCAGCAAATGGGAATATGGCTGCTATGTGTCACCCACGTCTCAGGGTTTTTTGCCCGAATGGACGAGGAAAGTTCATCAATAGACTCTGCGGATGCCTGATCAGCACGTGTGAGGATAACCACATCGGCCTTGCTCAAGTGACTGACCGGCTCGCGTAGCGGGCCCCTTGGCAGAATCCAACGATTGCCAAATGGTTGTCTGGCATCCAAAAGACAGATTTCAATGTCACGGTGGAGCTGCCAATACTGCATGCCATCATCGAGGACGATGACATCAGGCTGGAACTGAGCGACTGCGACATCCCCGCTGTCACGTCGGTTACGCGCAACGATTACCGGCGTGCCGGGTAGCGACTTTGCGAGGTGCAACGGTTCATCCCCAGCCCATTCAGGATTATCCACACGCACAGCACGGAGGTCGGAGACAATCATCACCGGATCAACGGATTCATTCGTGCGGCCATGCCCGCGTGAGAGAATCACAACCCGCAGACCAGATTCCCGGAGGGCGCGCACAAGCCAAATCGTCGTTGGTGTCTTACCAGTCCCTCCGGACACGAGGTTTCCAATGGATATAACGCTGATAGGGAGAATGTGCTGCTGACGCATCCCAAGACGATAGGGAAGGAGATAACACCACAGCCCAACGCGGTGCAGGACAGCGAGCGGCGTCATCAACGCGCGTAGCCATATTGTCCGCGGACTTGGGTGACTTAGCTCCCAGCTTTCTTCTATCAGCTCAGTTTTCATACACATTTACAGAGGAACATACCGATTGTACACAATGCGTTGATTCTAGGTGTGTCAATGAGACACCAGCATTAACACTCGGTCTACATAGCGCTCGCTCACACCAAGATTGGCATCGATGAGGTTACGTGCATGGGCACCTTGCGCATGGTGATCGGCTTCGGGAAGTGACAGAAACCGCTCGATATGCGCACGAAATTCAGCTGGGCTACTAACCTCAGTGGCAACTCCGCTGCGGAGCGCGAGGTTAGCGATGTCCTTTTGGTTGTCCATGTGCGGACCAAAGCAACATGTAATCCCCTGAGCGAGAGGTTGGAAGACTGACTGGCCACCCCACGGCACGAGGCTCCCCCCAATAAAGGCGATATCTGCTGCTGCATAGGCCACCGCCAGCTCACCAAAGGTATCAAGAATCAAAAGCCAACCACCTTCGCCTTTACTCCGCCGGGCGGCATCCGGACATAGCGCTAGGATCTCATCCACTCGGTCGATATGTCGCTGTGCGATGATGATGTGAAGGTTTGGATAGCGTTCTCTGAGGGCGATGCATTCCGGGAGGAGCTGCGCCTCCTC
>JAURHZ010000330.1 GCA_030833025.1 Armatimonadota bacterium | reverse complement strand
CATCGTTGTGTGGAAAGTCAGCGATCCCGCCGAAGCCCTCTTCGAAGTGGATGATTATGTCCGCTACGTGAATGTCCAGAGCGAGTCTGCTCTCCGTGCCGTCGCAGTGCAGTACCCATACGATGCTCATAAGCCTGGCGAACACGCCCTCTCTACGCATACATCCGAGGTGAGCAGCGCCCTCGAGCGTGCCCTCGTCGAGAGCCTCGCAAAAGCTGGCGTCGAAGTCATCGAAGCCCGAATCAGCCACCTTGCATATGCACAAGAAATCGCCGCCGCGATGCTACAGCGCCAACAGGCGAGTGCCGTCGTCGCTGCACGAACACTCATCGTAGAAGGCGCAGTAGGCATGGTAGAGCTCGCCCTCGACAAGCTGAAGGAGCGCGGGGTCGTAGAGCTGACCGACACGCAGAAGGCTGAAATGGTTGGGAATCTCCTCGTCGTCCTCTGCTCGGATCGGCCAAGCCAGCCGGTGGTTAATGCGGGGTCGTAAGCTATGGATGTCCTGAAAACAGAGCGTATAGAACCAATCATCCCCGTACGAAATGTCGCAGATGCGCTTGCGTGGTACCGGGATGTGCTCGGCTTTGACATCCTCTGGGACATGGAAGGTGCCGCCGGCCTTTCCCTAGGGAACGGTCAGCTGATGCTAATCGAAGGGCAGGGACATTTCGGGACTTGGATATGGATTGGTGTCGCAGATGCCATTGCAGTCCACAAGGAGTTAGTATCTAGAGGAGCGACCATAAGACACGCCCCTCTAAACTTCCCGTGGGCCCTGGAGTTTCAGGTCATCGACCCGGATGGCAATATCATTCGGTACGGCTCTGAGCCGCTGGACCAGCCATTTGATGCATGGGTACCACTGGCTCAGTAAGTCTGGCGGCATCCTTCAGTAGCCTAAAACCGCAACCCAAAGGTTGCGCTCAGGCCATTTGACAAGCTAGAACCCGAATAAATGTACGCCGCTTCAGCAAAGTGACCAAGCTTATCCATGCGTCCAAGCATTGCTTTACCGCCAAAATTCGTAATACCCACGGTCGAACTGCTTGGCCCTGTCTGCGCTACCGACAAATCATATTGCTTGCATTCCGTTCGATAGAATCCGATGCCAAAACCGAAGTAATTACGGTCGCGGGTGTCATCCCCCATTAGACTTCTGACCGTGTACGTGATTCCCATCGCGCGACCACTGTTTCCATGCTTTGTGTGAAGCTGAGTATCAATGTCGATGCCGGTAATGGTGGATGCTCCCTCACTGTGGTTGTTGAAGTATGAAAAACCGCTGACTACATCAACATTTTTCCAGTCACGCATATTGTTATCAAGTGGCACACCGACACCTAAGCGAACCGCGAATGGTCCATGCGATTGCTCTGCAAGCGCGGCTGGCGCCATTGCCATACCGATACCGACTGCGGCGGTGAGAGTGATCAAACGGGTGATGTTCATAGCGAACCTCCAGATGCAACGCATCCCTGTAACACCCTGATTATCACGCGTATACCCAGCATCTGATGTAGGCATTCCGGCAGATTCGCCCTGACCTTGCCAGCGTTGCCACGCGCCCGGTATGGTGCAGCTGTCAGGAAAACCACGATGCCAAACAAACTCGCACTTACGCCCCCCATGGGCTGGAATAGCTGGAATGCCTTCGAGCAGATAATCGATGAGCAGCTGATTCGTGAGACTGCGGATGCAATGGTCAAATCTGGGATGCGGGATGCTGGCTACAAATACCTCGTGCTCGATGATGGCTGGTTGCAGAAAGAGCGTACACCCAAGGGTGAGCTGATTGGCGATCCCAAAAAGTTTCCAAGCGGGATGAAAGCAATTGGAGACTATATCCACGCAAATGGCCTCAAATTTGGCATTTACGAAGACCGTGGCATCAAGACATGCCAGGGGCTTGCTGGAAGTTACAAGCATGAAGCGGTTGACATTAATACCTTTGCCAGCTGGGGCGTCGACTACCTCAAGCTCGATTCCTGCTTTGCTGAAGCAAACAAACGTCTGAGCAGTGATGACTACAGCATCTACCGGGATGCCATTCGTAAATCAGGACGCGAAATGATTCTCAGCATTTCCGATTTTGGAAATGGGGCTTGGGCTTGGGGCGGCGAAAACATCGGTCAGCTCTGGCGCACATCGTATGACATTTACCCAAACATGGACTCGGTGTATTACTGCGCTGAGACATCCGCGGGAGCAATCGTTACCCATCCTGCTTTCAATGGCCTTGGCCAGTTTGCGGGTCCCGGTCACTGGAATGATGCCGATATGCTTCAGGTTGGCAATCTCAAGAATGACACGCAGAACCGGACACACTTTGCGCTTTGGGCGATGTTGGCATCTCCACTGATGGCCGGTAATGACCTCCGGAAAATGCCAAACAATGTGCGGGACATCCTCACGAATCGTCAGGTCATACGCATTAATCAAGATACGCGCGGTATTCAAGGCTACCGAATCAGCTCAAATGATGGCGTGGATGTCTACAACAAGCCTCTCTCGGATGGCACCACAGCAGTTTCGTTGCTGAACAAGTCAGACAAGAAGACTCGTATCCCGCTGGAGTGGACGAACATTGGACTGAGTGGGAAGCAACCCGTCTACGATGTCTGGTCACGCCGCGTTATCGGAATATTTGATGGTGGTTTTACAAGCGAACCCCTTGCGCAGCACGAGCACATGCTTTTGCGTGTGGGGCACCAAGGCGAGCCGTTGCCGGGACCCGAGCCATTGCCGCTGGAGCGCTACACGATTACCCGTAAGGGCATCACGCACCTGAGTAGCCTCTGCTATATCTGGAAAAGTGGTAACCATGCGGTA
>JAURHZ010000032.1 GCA_030833025.1 Armatimonadota bacterium | reverse complement strand
CAACGCTGCTGATAGCTCATCACGGGATACTTTCGCCGTAGGGTTGCTTGCAAGTGGCGTATCCGATGGCAAGTATCCAGATTTGATCAGGTCACGGACAGATTTCGGAGGACGCGCCTTTACAGATGTGCCGCGCTTCTGTTTGTTGCTCGCTTCTAGATAACTCACCAGCTTTGCTAAGATGACAACCAGCTCGGCCTTGGTTACTGCGGTCTTATCGACCGACATTGCTTTGACTTGCGTTGGTGTCAGAATGGAAGTCTTGACTAAAACATCCTGATCAACAAAATTGCCGAGGGCTACCGTCATTGACAAACAGGTAATGAACATCATGTCGAACTATCCCCTATGTCCCCGAAAATTCCGAGACCGACGAATCGTATCGAACTCCTCTAAGGCTTTACCAGTACCAAGGGCTACACACTCAAGAGTGTTCCCTGCGACACGGGTTGGAATACCACCCGTTGCCAATGAGATTAGCTGATCTAATCCTCGTAGAAGACTCCCGCCACCAGTAAGTGTAATGCCACGCTCAATAATGTCACTGGACAGCTCTGGCGGTGTATGTTCAAGAACAGATTTCACCTTTGCGATGATCTGCGAAACTGGCTCCGACAGCGCTTCACGGATTTCACCTTCTGTGACCAAAATGGTCTTAGGGAGGCCCTGTAGCCGATCTCGACCCTTTACTTCCTTAGAATGGTCTGAGTCACTCGGATAGGCGCTACCAATCTCGATTTTGATTTCCTCAGCCGTCCTGTCGCCAATGATGAGTCCATGCTGATGGCCAATTTGTCTGACGATAACTTCGTCCATCTTGTTGCCACCAACACGAATACTCTGACTGGTAACAATGCCACCGAGCGAGATGACTGCAATGTCGGTTGTGCCTCCACCGATGTCAACTACCATGTTGCCACCCGCAGATTCTATTGGGAGACCAGCACCAATCGCGGCAGCCATCGTCTCCTCAATCGTAGCCACTTCCCTCGCACCAGCCTCCATTGCTGCCTGCTCGACGGCTCGGCGTTCAACGGATGTAACACCTGCTGGTACACAAACAAGTACTCGGGGCTTAAAAATGCGCGGCCCAGTGGCACTCTTTTGAATCAGATACCGCAGCATCTGGACGGTAGTAGTGTATTCGGCGATAACCCCATCACTCATCGGACGAATAGCCACGATATTTCCAGGAGTCCTGCCAAGCATTTGGCGTGCCTCTTCACCAACGGCCTTTACTTGACGCGTATTCGTATCGATCGCTACAACACTTGGTTCGTTCAGGATAATTCCCCTGTTGCGTACGAACACAAGAATGTTTGCCGTACCAAGGTCAATCCCTATCTCTTGCCCGAACTTCATTCCATCACCATCGTATCCATGTCACCGACATTGACACGCCAGCAATGTGCACCCAGCTGCCTCAATCTGACGCATAGGTCTTGGTAGCCACGCTCAATATGATGAATATCAAAAATACGCGTTTGTCCACTTGCTACAAGTCCAGCGACAACAAGTGCAGCACCAGCTCGAAGATCGGTCGCTTTGACATCCGCTCCACTTAGCGAAGTCACTCCGGAAACAATCGTTACGCTGCCTTCTACCTTAATGTTTGCACCCATCTTCGAAAGGCAAGGAATATGTCCAAATCGCCCTTCATATACACTGTCATGCACCGTGTTCGTCCCATGAACTAACGCCAAAAGACTTGTGAAGGGTTGTTGTAAATCTGTTGGAAAGCCCGGATGTGGACTAGCTACAATCGACGTTCCTGTCAACGTCTGAACTGAGCCTGACCAAACTCGCACATGATTGCCATCCGTAGCAACGTGTGCCCCCATATCGGTCAGTTTCGAAAGCACAGGACTGAGCGCATTGAAGTCCGCACCAATAAGCGTGATATCTCCACCGGTGGCGACCGCTGCAATCGCATACGTTCCCGCCTCGATTCGATCTGGTGAAACATTGAATTCACACCCATGAAGAACCTTGACGCCAGTCACCGTTATGCGACTTGTTCCCTGCCCGTCGACAATACCACCCATCGCGACAATCAAGTTAGCCAAGTCAACGACATCCGGTTCTTGGGCAGCATTTTCAATTGTAGTGACACCTGATGCCAACGATGCAGCCATCATTGTGTTCATCGTGGCACCCACAGATGGCTTGTCTAAGTAAACAGCACCACCTTGAAGGCCATCAAACGGCGCCTCCGCAAAGAAGCAACCGCTGTCAATAGTCCAAGTGGCACCAAGCCCACGTAAACCCTTTTCGTGTAGGTCCACAGCACGCGCACCGATATTGCACCCTCCGGGCATCGCTAGACGAACAATCCCTTGCCGGGCAAGTAATGGCCCCAACAATTGTAATGATCCACGCATCCGGCTAACGAGATGGGGAGGCGGTTCGTTAAAACGTGTGCCGCTCGCATCTACCGTCAAGGTAGTGTTACCGTCCGAAAACTGAGCAACAGCCCCCATCGAGTTCAAAATTGCAACAAGGTCAGCAATATCCGTAATGTTTGGCAGGTTATGTAAAACTGTTTTTCCTGAGGTCGCCAGCAAGGTCCCGGCAATAAGCGCCAAGGCAGCATTCTTCGAACCTGCAACCCGGATACTTCCAGTAAGCGGATATCCACCATCTATGACAATGTGCGGCTCATTTCGAGAAACGTGCGCTTGGAGTATCGGAGATTGCGTATTGATTGAAACTGATGGTGACACATTGAATCCGTTCGAACAGGAATGAGAGAACACTTCTACCAAGACTGAATTGTTGCATAATCAGTTTGATGTGTCAAGCGACTTGAATTCCAGCATATGCATACGCAGCTGCAATATCAATATGTTGATTTCGTGGCCCAAACTGAGCGACGATTGCTGCTGACATGAATGATGCCAACTTACCAGTTTGTTCATAGGAATATCCTGCAACCAACCCACAAAGAGCAGCACTGGCAAACATATCACCTGCTCCCGTTGTGTCGATAGCCTCAGTTGCAAATGCAGCGATTTCTGTGATGCCATTTGCATCAGTAAACAGACAACCATCTGGTCCACGGGTAATGATTGCCAAGTGTCCCGTCTGCTCAGCTAACCACTTTGATGCTTCGAAAACATCATCTTTTCCACTTATCGCCAATGCTTCCTGTTCGTTACCAAAAACGACATCTACATGGGATGAGAGCAGATTTTCAAAGGCTTCACGGTGCCGAGCGATACAAAATGCATCACTGAGGGAGAATGCAACCAACCGTCCTGCATTGCGAGCCGCCGACATCGCATGCTCTACAGCGTCCTGCTGAAGTTTTGTATCCCAGAGGTAACCCGTAACATATAAAATTTTGCTCTGGGCAATCGCATCTACATTTACTAGCTCCGGAGAAAAATATTGACTTGCTCCTAGGCAGGTATGCATTGTTCGTTGTGCATCAGGCGTCGTAAGTACAAGGCATACACCTGTATCGACATCAGCCTGACCAAAGTGCGGGGTAACCCCACCTGCAAGCAAAGCATCGGATAATGCCAAGCCGAAGTCATCACTGCCAACACAACCACCATACGCAGCCTTATAGCCTAGCTGCGCTACACCAATCGCAGTGTTTGCGCCAGACCCACCCGCCTCACGTGCAGTGATCTCAAGTGCTGCCGTGCTCAGTAATCTGCGCTGATGCTCAACCGATACCAACGTCATCGCACCTTTTTCAGAGCCGCAATCAACCAGGAGTTCATCTGAAGATGTAGCAAGGATGTCAAACAATGGATTACAGAGGCAATAAACATCAAACATAGTTAGAAAACTCCTAATAGCCTTAGCGCACAAGTACCAGCAACGTGATCAGACCTAATAATACGCCGACACAAAGTAAAACGCGTATCTTTATGGATAGAACTTCGGACCGCTCATCACCATCGTAGACATTCACATTTCTCGTAGCTCTAACGCCATCTCCAAACGGTTCAAATGTTCCGATTAGTGTGACAATCGCACCAACAGGGATGTACTGATATAGGATGATTACGTCATCGACATATGGTGTCCGTCCTTTCAGGTCCCCTGGAATCCCGTTATAAACCGCCACTTTTTTAGTGAAGTGTACAAGTGCATGGGTCAAATCGATATCGAGGCACCCCGTACCATCATCGATCGAACACATTGCCTGTTCCCTAAACTCTTCTGTCTTCTGCCAACCGTTATGACAGTACTTCTGGGTCGTCCTTATATACGCAACGGTTTGAATCTCGGTGCTCGGGAGATGCAGAGCGTCATTCGTTGGTATCGCGATGCCTCGAATTTTGGCACGGTTGGAATTCATGCTAACAGACGCAATCGAAGTGCGGCGCGTTAGTAAGGAAGATAGCCTCCCAAGGAAAGTGAGTAAGAAAAAAGCACTGATTCCAATCAATACTAGAACAAACGGCTTCCACGGAATTGAACGCGCAATACCTTTTGCTTTTTGTGCTCTAGCTGAACGAACCTCCGTACCTTGCGTACGCCATGCGCTAGGCAAACTTTGCCGCATCGACGAAATAATCCAAACATCCAAATCTAGCATCCCCGATTCGGGATCCCAGGTCGCGTAACCTAATTCCACAACTCGGTGAGTCAGTGATACTGATGTGTATCGGATGACTGGGCGGATACAAGGTTGGCCATTGAAATCTTGATGCACTTCCAGTGAGGACGCGTCTAGGTCATCTCTGTTGAAATGCGACAAATACTGACGAAGTGAGACCCTGGCTCTGGAGTCTTGTGTTGATGTGATGCCACATAGAGGTGTTGATAACCCGGGAATAACGACAACAGAGGCAATCGATTGCAAAGATAGCAGAGTAATCGCAACGGCAACACTAAAATTGAGAATGCACTTTCGTGTTCTCACCAGCTATGCCACTCTATGCAATCTGGCGAAGAACATTAATCATTTCAATCGAAGCCAGCATCGCCTCAGCGCCTTTATTACCAGCCTTTGCGCCAGCGCGGTCAATGGCCTGCTCGAGAGTGTCGCAGGCAACAACACCGAACGAGACGTGAATGCCAGTTTCAAGCATGACCTGTGTCACACCCTTAGCACATTCAGATGCAATCTGATCGTAATGGGCTGTAGCCCCACGCATTAGACATCCAAGCGCGACGATCGAATCAACGTTGCCTGTATTTGCCATTTTACGCACAGCAACAGGTATTTCCCACGCGCCAGGAACCCGGATGACAGTGACCAGGCTGTCATCACCGCCGTGGCGTCGCCACGTATCGAGAGCACCTTCGAGAAGCTTTTCCGTGATGAACGAATTGAAGCGAGAAACAACGATTGCGATACGGCTGTCTGTTGCGACCAGGGTGCCTTCGATGGTGCTATACATGTCCTTATAGTACCAGAATCATCCCTGCAGAGTCCTCAGATATAATCCCGGCGTGGTCGGCCTAACATTCAAAAAATCACTGATTTGGCATTTGGCTCAAAGTGCTATCCTCGCGGTTGGTATCCTCGGTGGCGCCGCTATGGTGATTGGTATTAGTCTCGTCACGTTCACCCTTTATATCGTCACTGGCGCAGCGCACTTGCTATCGTTGCCCGGTACGGCAATACTTGCCTGTGCGGTGGTCCTCTTAGCGAGGGATGAGCTATCCGATATCGCGGATGCATTTCTTTGGCAGAAGTTTAGAATTTCGGTAATCAGAACGTGTATTCGCGGTAGTTTCACGTATCACAGTGGATGGCTGGTTGCAGAGAACAACAATGCTCCTACAGTCGCATTTACGCGATTCATAGCTAGGCTTTTTCCCGGTAGAAAATCGGTTCGTGTGATGAAAGTTACCGCTGATGATGGCGAAGT
Organism: Armatimonadota bacterium; assembly: GCA_030833025.1. Taxonomy (GTDB): domain Bacteria; phylum Armatimonadota; class Armatimonadia; order Armatimonadales; family Armatimonadaceae; genus CAIRTT01. The sequence goes on along the minus strand of JAURHZ010000032.1, from coordinate 8,176 downwards.
TTTCGTCGTTGGTTGGGATGTAAGGCCGTTACCGATGCACGATGATGGCGTTATTTGGCATCCAAATGGTCAAAAATTTCGATTTGTAAAACACATGTTTGATTGAAAGTGCGAAGAATGCTGGTTTGCATTTGAATCACACAAACCAACGTTTCCCCTATCTTGCTAATCGTGGGATTCCATAATAGTATTGTGACAATGCAATTCCTCCGACGGTTCCTCGTATCGGTTTCTGCGGTACTTCTGGTTCAAAACTCAGGGTTCACCCAATCAAAAATTATTCGCACAACTGTCAGGTTAGCAACGGTCGTTGTTGCAACGGCAAAACTCCGCATCAAACCTAACGAGTCTAGCCGGACATTGGGTTTACTTGACCGTGCGGCTAAAGTGTCCGTCCTGTCACGTAAATCCGGGTGGATACAGATACAAACTAAGCGCGGTACGAAGGGTTGGATTCGTCGGGATTTGGTTGATATTCACAAATCTGTTGTGGTCACAACCGAACCAGTCAAACGGGTTGCATCTACAGTCAACAAGCGCAAGCCCACCGTCGTAAAGCCAAAGGTGGTTCGGCTCCCAGCCAAGGTGGCCCCGACGAAAGTTGTCACTGTAGCTCCGAAAACCGATGTTACTGAGCAAGTAAGCAAAAACTTGGATGGGCAGTTACCAGAATCCGTCAAGGCGGTCAGTATACAGACTGCCAATCGGGTCGAGATTAACGATCCGATATCAGAGAAGCGAAGCTCTGTCGTCGACTTTGCTCAAGGTGCAGCCAACGCTAACAAAACGTCGAGTCCAGTTCGTTCAACATTGATGAGCCGTGCTAACTCACAGCGCGGAACTCCCTATCGGTACGGTACTAGCGGTGGCGGTACCTATGATTGCTCTGGCTTTACATCTGCGATGTATCGGAAAGTCGGTGTCAAACTACCTCGCACGGCAGCAGAACAGTTTGGCGTCGGACTCCACATTGCGAAGCCCTCGTTAACTAAGGGTGACTTGGTATTCTTCCGGAATACAGCCGGCAGGCGCGGTATTTCACACGTAGGCATTTACTCTGGAAACGGGATGTTCATTCATGCCAGTTCCCGTGGACACGCTGTGCGGGTTGATACCCTCTCTAGCGGCTACTATGCTAACCATTTTGCCGGTGGACGTCGACTTATAAGATAGTTCGTGCAGGAATCCTGAGTGCGCATTTAAGCGTACAATAGTTCAATGCACGTCAAATGCCTCCTTACTGTGTTTGTCCTGATGTTCGGATGTCTCCCCGGCAAGAGTTTCGCTCAACCTCCCGTAGAAGACCCTGAAATAAAGATCGGGCGTGAAGCACACGAAGAAATGGTCAAGTCGGGGATGAAGCTTCTTTCAGACCCTGTGTTAGTTGGTCGTGTCAACGCAATCGGGGCTCGCCTCGCAGCTGTCGCCAACAAGACAGTAATCCCAGCCACCTATGGAACCGAAAATCGAACACCGTATACCTACCGTTTTCATGTTGTAGATGACAAAGACGTAAATGCATTTGCTTTGCCAGGTGGCTGGCTGTACGTAAACAAAGGTTTGCTTGATTATGTACAGTCTGATGATGAACTTGCGGGGGTCCTATCCCACGAAGTTATTCATGCGGCGCACCACCATATTCTTAAACTGCAAAAGGAACAGGACAAGTTAAATACACAGCTGGCAATAGGAGCGATTGCTGCGATTCTTGCCAAAGTTCCTGCAACAGACACTGGTAACCTTGTGACTGGACTTCAGTTGGTTGCTCTGCAGAAAGTAAACGGATATTCGCAGCAGGCTGAGCGGGATGCTGATGGAGCAGGTTTTGAGTTGACGCGTCTTGCAGGCTTTAACCCCGTTGGTGCTTTGACGTTTATGGAGCGACTCGCCAGAGATCAGAGAAACCGTCCAGAGGTTGACCTCGGAATTTTCCGTACCCACCCGCCAGAAAAGCAACGTGTTGCTGCACTGAAAGGAAAGCTAGATGCGTCAGCGATTACCATAAATCGTCGCCAGACAACTAACCAACTTCGCGTCAGTGTGATCCTAGCAAAAAACCAGTCTGTGGTGTACGACTTACAGCTAGATGGTAGGGTACTGCTTTCATCGATAGACAAAGCGTATCTTGAGCAGATTGCGTCTACGCTCGATAAGGCACTGGATGCACCGACGGAGCTGTTTGATGTGACGAGAACAGCTTCCAGTGTCCTAATCCGTGGAAAGATAATCTGCACTATTAGATCGAGCGATGTGAAGCTTGGCCAAAATCCTGAAACAGTGGCAGAAAAGGCCAGGGATGCCATCAGAGCTGCCTTGTTCAAGGTTTCGTTGGATGGAAACTTATAACCCCGCAGTATGTTTACGCCATTCATGGATTACTTACGAAAACGACCTGCCAGCGTTTACTGGATGTGCATCGTAGGGATATTGCTATGGATCGTTGCACGGCATTGGGGTTTCGATTCTGATGGAACCGATGTTTCTTTTATTCCGATGCTTTGTATCCTTGGTGTTGCCGCGACAAACCTATCCTTACGGAGAGCATTATCGTCGACCTCAAGGCTGCCAATTCAAAAATTCAAATTGGGATGGATTTTTGCATTCGTTGACTTTAGTTGCATCGTGCTGGGACTTAGATTCACTGGTGCGCTTTACTCGCCCCTCTGGGTTGTCACATTCGTTGTTGTGGCGGGAGAAACAATTCTCGAGGATCGGCTCGTTGCAACACTAACCCGACTCGTAGCCTGCATCGCGTTACTCATCGGAACGCTACCCACCCCATTGGAAACCAAGGATTGGTCTGGGTATGCGCTTGAGATGTTTGTGCGGATGGGGTTGGTCATTGCTGTTAGCTCAGTGATGCGCAGGTTACGTGTGCAAGCGGAAATCGCACAGTCTGAAGTTGCAGCGCTCCGAAGCGACTTGGCACTATCGGATCAGAGAGCGGCATTGTCTAGAGAGATACATGACAGTATTGGTAATGCACTAGCTGCGACTGTTTTACGCATGGAAGTGATGGGGCGTTTGCGTGAAAAGGATGGAGATCGAATTGCAGCCGATTTGTTTCGCGAGGAAGCCGATGTCATCCGGCAGTCAATGCAACAAATCCGAGATTGGACATTTCTTAACCATCCTTGGAGTGTTGATGCCCCACTCTCTGAAGTACTAAGCCGAGAGGTATCGCGGTGGTCACGGAGAACCGGCATTCCAGTTCAGATCAACGAATCAAGTACATTTGATTACCTAGACGATCAACAACGAATACCTGTCCTTCGCATTGTCCAGGAATCACTGACTAACGTAGTTCGACACGGCGTCAATGTGGACGCTGTCAACATTTCGTTGTGCCTAACACCTAGCAATATATCGATCTCAATTGCAGATAACGGCACCGATGCGGCTTCCCAGAGTAGTTCATCTGGTCTTGGAATGGATTCAATGCGTGGTCGCGCTAATTCCTTAGGGGGTGTACTAAAGATAAATGCAACTGAAACTGGTTTTGAAGTAAAGGTTGAACTACCCCGGGAACGGTTGTCAAATCGACAGTTTGCCCAATAGCGTGTTTACAAGGTGCTCAGCCCACATGTCATGTTCGTCCTGACTGTCAAATTCGAACCGAATACCTACCGTTTGGTCTGCCATCCACATGATGTCTGTCAACACGATGACGTTCGTCAGATCTCCAACGCCTAGCTTACATACAAATGGCCCAGATGTCGGAACGATTTCGTTGCGTACTATTTTCGCTCCACCGATGCCTACGTCGATGACACGCAGCGGTTGCCATCCGTCGGTGTAAATGTCAATCGATATCGATTCTGGGGCAGACCAGCGCTTGTATTGACGTCGTTGGTTAGCCGGTTGCACTACATCGAGAACAGTCGGGAAATGCTTCATCCTGAGCTTGGACAAAAGCTTTAGTACGGTATCTTGTTTGTCAAACAGCATGTCCAGGTCTTGTGAATGTTCAAATTCCATGTTCGCAATTCTTCCACTTTCGTTTGCTTTGCGCCACCATTGTGTCACATCCGCTCATGATAACTTGAGTCGTGGATGACATTAGAAGTTTAGTCGCATTCAGTATGCCAATCGCGTGGTTGACCTTGATTTTGAGCAATCGAATTTCAATTCGAAAAAGTAGTTTCGTCAGCTGGTCCTTGCTCTGCGTGACTTTAGTGGCTTCCGTTGGTGCACTGCAAACTCAGTTTTCTAGTAGTCTGCCAGTGCCGATTATAATTCTCCTCTCCCCATTTCTTCATGCTGATTACCTCCACTTGTGCTTGAACATCTTGGGTAGCTTTTTGGTCGTCGGTAGACTTGAGGACAGCACCGGAGCGCGTCTTACATCAAGTTTGTTGCTGACAACATATTTGTGTCAGGTAATCGTAGTCGCCTTAACTGTGTTTGTGATACGGATGCCGATTGACATATTGGGGATAAGCTGCCTCGTTTTCGCATCGCTTGGGCATATTGTCCAACAAAATTTCCGACGGTTATCCAATATAGAAAAGAATACATTTGTGTCTTCGATGGTCCTTATGGTAATCATCGAAGTTTCCCTTCGGACAATCATCGCCCATGGTCTCGCAATGGCTTTGGGAGCTGTGTTTGCCTTTGTAAAAAGTAAGGCGACTGACTAATCTGAGTGACCAATTGTAAACGATAAACGGCACTGGAAGTTAAGTTCGTCTGTAGTACTTGCCTCTTAGCACACAATAGAATTCGATGTGCGAAAATCAAAACCATATTGAGCAAAGAGTCTCACTTCAGGCATTGCTGCCGGATAACATGGTGGTGATGAAGTCGACATTTAGGGACAGACTCGATCGGGTACTAGGATCCAAAGAATTGGTCTCCAATGTTCGATTGTTGGATACCGGTCCAACCGAACCATCCGATTTAGCGATTAAACTGCTTATCGAATCTCTCGTTGAGTCACCTACAGCTGAGCATGTGCTTATCATAGACGAATCTGAGTCGTTGCGAGTCGTAGCATCCAATCCAGATTTGCCATCAAATAAGCGCCGAGTCGCAAGTTTAGTCGCCGATATAGCTACCTATCTGACGACAAAGCATTACAATAAAGCTAGAGGCATCCGGATTGGAGCAAGTGGACAATCACGGAATCCAAGGACACCACAACGTAGTGCAAACGATGCTCATGAGAGCCGGCACGGTAACACTCCTAAATCTGAAAAAACGGCATATTTGTTGCGCAGTGTGCTCAATCGCTTGTCCAGTAACGGTCATATGATCGTTATTTCTGACTTCCGATCTTACATGTGGCGCCGAACACTGAATGCACTCATCTCCGCAGGTCCGCAGCTCACTCTGGTTCATTTGGTTGATGTCATTGATTGTGACTTTGTGTTGTCAAGTGATGACCAATTAGAGCTCGCCACGCAACAAGACCCTTCGCCTTGGAGTACTCCGACAGTCGATTCAACGATTCCGCCATCCGATGTTCATGCGTACCTGACAGCATTCTGTGAATTGAATGACATAAATCTTTTGGGTATTGTTGTTCAGGAAGGTACGTTGGAGGAAATCATGTCGGCATTTGAAAGGGCAATCATTCATGTCTAAATCTCCTACTGTCCCACTGACTGATCCAGCGGATCTGATGACTTTACTTGGTAGATTTGCAGCTGGCATCGTGATGAACCTGTTTATCGTTTGGAGCCTTACAAAGCAGAATTGGTGGAGCGTTAGCCTGTTCACGGTTGCCAGTTTAATCATCCATCGTGCGACCATTGGCCTGTACCGCAGGTTACGTAAGGAGCGTGCAGAGCGTGTTGCTCTACTGGAATCCCAGATGCAAAGTGTAGAAAATTGAAACGACGATTACTATCCAATCAACAGTTATTCTGGCTATTTGTATCTAGGCAGGCCGTCTCGTTTGGAATACTTGTCTGGTTGACAGTGATGACATATGGACTTCCCGACCCACGACTTTTCTACGCGATGGCAATTTCGTGTTTGTTTTTTGCGCTGTTTGCGCTCTCGGTAATCGTCAAGGCAATACGCCAGAATAGAAAGAGTTCGCAATGAACATCCTTAATGCGATGCTTGTGGACCGTATCGAAAAATTCGACAACGGTCGTATTGATCTAGTTGATATTGGTCTTCACCGAGATTTGATGTTCGATGCCTTCCCTATTGTCTGGGATGGCATGGTGTTGTTTTTTGAGCTTGAACTAACACCAGATGTTAGAGGCAAGAGAATTCACATTTACGTAACTGTGCTGGCGCCTGACTCATCGGTTCTCGGCGAACCCGAACAGTTTCCAGTCCATTTACCCAATAGTGATCAATATGACGGCGATAGCTTGCCGTTTGATTACAACATCCCTGCCATTTCAATTTCGGGACCCGGTAAGTATTGTGTACGTATTCACACATCATCGGAGATCCTCCGTGACGTTAGTTTTCTGGTACATAAGCGATGAAACGAACGAGTAGACTTCTATCGATTTGTGGTGCAGCATTACTTTTGGGAAATGCCAATCCTGTTCAAGCTTGGGGCGGAACGGGTCATAAATTCGTGGCAAGGCTGGCAATTGCCAATCTACCTGCGTCAAATTTTAAGCAATGGCTCGCTAAAAACGAAACATGGTTTGCGAATGCCAGCTCACATCCTGATCGCTGGCGAAACCGCGTAGATCACAGTGAAGCTCCTCGACATTTTCTAGACACAGAAAATTTCGGAGTCGGCACAGATCCGCTCAAAATCCCAATTGACTTTGAAGCAGTGTTAAAACTGAGAACCTACGATCAACTGCGAACTGATGGCGTTAATCCGTGGACGATTGGACGAGTTAGAGCAAACTTAGTAAAGGCCATGCGAGAAAAGCGCTGGGAAGATGTTCTCGTTCAAGCCGCCTACCTCTCCCATTACATTGGCGATGCACATGTTCCCTTTCATGCCACAGCTAACTATGATGGACAGCTTTCGTTACCTCTACAACGTGGAATTCATTCACGCTTTGAAGAGAAACTGGTAGAACGGACGATCAAGTTCGAGGACCTAATCGTTGGTAAGCCAGACGTGATAACAAATCCAATCACGGATGCCCTGCGTGTCCTAAACGATAGCATTAAGGCAGTACCCGCTATTCTTGAGGCTGACAGAGCGGCATCCCTTGAAGCTGGCAGCACAAATAGTGATGGCTACTTTGAAAAGTTGTCGATAGCATCCCGCGCTGTTGCAAAGCAACGACTAGAGGCTGCAGGTCGAAACTTGGCTGGTGAACTTTTTATAGCATGGGAAATCGCCGGCAAACCGGTGCCGGAACAGGGTGTCACACTCACAGATGAATGGTTGCCATATGCGCCACCCTTCGTTCCAAGAGGCTCTCCCGTTCCCCCGGCACAGCCTGTCGTGTCACAAGATGTACAAGATAAAGCTCGGTTAGCCGTCATTACGAAAACCTTGATGAGTACGATGCTAAAAAAGCAGGTTTCGTATAACGTTATTTTGCCAAATTCTTATGGCACGGATAATCGGAAATACCCTGTCGTCTATTTGCTTCATGGTGCTTGGGGTGGCTATAGCGATTGGAACGCCAAATCTGGTGTAGCCGCTTATGCCGCAACGACAGACTTTATCGTTGTGATGCCAGATTCAAATGGAAACAGCTGGTACAACGACTCGCCAGGCTCTGGGGCGGTCGAAAGCTTTATCACAGATGAGCTTCGCAAAGACGTTGAAAAGAACTATAGGACCATTGTGAATCGGAACGGTCGTGCATTTATTGGCCTTTCGATGGGCGGTTACGGTGCACTTCATTTGGCCACATCCCATAACCAGCTCTACTGTGCTGCTGCCAGTCTCAGTGGTGCCGTTGGCTGGGGAACGTCAACCTTCGACAAAAACTTGAAAGTGATGGCTAAGGATCTCTATCCTACCGATACAGAGTCCCGCTATATTCAAGATGCATTGCTTCCAAGTGTTGTTCAGCATGTTAAAGATGGTTTGTACAATGGACCTTCGCTTTACTTTGATTGTGGCAAGGAAGACTTTCTCATTAAGAGTAATCAAGAACTCGAAGCAGCCTTACTGACCAAGCAAATTCCGCATGAGTACTCAGAATTTGATGGTGCTCATACATGGACCTATTGGGATGCACATATCAGGGATGCCTTTCAGTTTATGAAGCGACAGCTAGCTAAGCCT
>JAURHZ010000329.1 GCA_030833025.1 Armatimonadota bacterium | reverse complement strand
GGCAGAATCCAAAACTGACGTGTAATCACATCAATTTTCATATAGCGAGCTGCCATCAGCGTAATCATCATCGCAACCGCAACACCTGCCATAATCCGCGGGACTATTGGGGGAACCATACCGTCAGTCTACCGGAAACCCCGCACGCGGGTATATTCGAGATATGAACTACAGACAAATCGGTACCACTGACATCTCCGTGTCCGAAGTCAGCCTCGGATGCTGGACGATGGGCGGACTTAACTGGGTTAACGGCAATGCAAATGGCTGGGCAAATGTCGATGAAGATGAAATCACAGCCGGGATCAAGACAGCCCTAGATGCAGGCGTTAACCACTTCGACAATGCGGATGTCTACGGCAATGGAAAAGCCGAGCGGATGCTGGCCCGCGTCCTCGACAAACTAGGCGTAAAGTCTGAATCCGTTGTCATCGCCACCAAAATCGGACACTTCCCAGGAACCGCCGAACACGCATACGAACCCGCTCACATTCGGCATCAATGTGAGCAAAGCCTAATTAATCTGAAGCGCGACTACATCGACATTTACTACTTCCACCACGGCTGGTTTGGTGATCACCTCGAGGAAGCCGCAGCCACCATGGATGCCCTCGTCGCCGAAGGCAAAGTCCGCGTCAAGGGGCAATCCGCGTACTCCACCGATGACTTTGAGCGTGCAATCCCCGTCGTAAAACCCGCGGCGCTCCAAAGCTGGGCGCACGCCTTGGATGACCAGTTCGTCCGGCAGGGAGCACGCCTTCAAGAGCTGATGGCAGAGCACAAGTGTACATTTGTCGCATTTTCACCACTCGCACAGGGGAGACTGCTTGACAAATTCGACCCATCCAAGCCGCCGACATTTGAGCCAGGCGATCACCGCCAGACGAATAGTTCCTTCGGCGCGGATGCCATCGCTGCCCTCAAACCTAAGCTCGAGCTCCTAAAAGAGCGCTTCGGCAGCACCACGGAAGACCTCTCAGCAATTGCCCAGCGCTACATCCTCAATATGGATAACGTCGCCTGCGTCATCCCCGGCTTCCGCAATGAAGCCCAGGTGCGCTGCAACCTTAGCGCTGTAAACCGCACGCTGACCGCTGAAGATGTTCAGTTCATCAAGGAAACGCTGAGCTAACTTCCGTTCGTAGCGCGTCGTTCCAATACATGCCCGGTGCCTTCCGCGACAAAAACGAGGATGCCACCGGGCGTTTCCATGTGAAACTCGGTCATCCCGTATTCGCGGTCAAAAAGCGCGCGCGTCCGATACGTCTCTGAAAATTGCTGGGCATGAGACCACAAAGCATCGATGTCATCTGTTTTGACATAAATCTCTGTATGCCCCTTGACGTGGCAAAGCACATCTTCGTCCTTGTTTTCAGCGATGTGGACCTCGTTGCCATCACGGTGCATCACCGCATACCCCGGATCGTTCATTAAGTTCGTGAAGCCCAAGACATCGCGGAAAAATGCGATTTCTGCGATGCTGTCTGCGACGTTTAGCATCGGGGCAACGGAGACAATACGTTCGTTACTCATAGTTCCAGCCTATCAAACGTTGGTGGTTCCTATTAGGATCTCAAGTGGCATCACAAAGAATGAATCGTTATCAGTTTCGAAGCGTTTCAGCACCGGTGAATACGTCTGGACAATCAACTTCTTCGCCTTAATGTTGAAGCGTAGGAGGCGTAACCAGCCATCCCCACCATTTGGACGCGCTTGGTAATCCTGAAGGAGCTCGAGCACTTGACCACCGGCATCGTTGGCAGAGAGCTGGGAAAACTCACCACCGGCATAAAACTGATGTCCGCCTAATACACAGAAAACACGCGGCTGCTTTCGGATGAAGCCTTGGAAGAGATCCTCAGCTGAGTTGCCAAAGAGCCGCATCGATGTAGTTTTGTCACGTGCTCGCGTTACATCGTTTAGGTAATTATGGGTCGTTAGCATCACCGGAAGACTAGGGTGCTTATCCATTTGCTCAAGCGCCCATGCAATGGTGGATGCACGTACATCCGGTTCCAAATGGAGGGACAGAAATGCCATCCCCGGAGTAGTCATTTTATGGAGTGATGAACACTCATCCTCAGACAGCGCCACCAATGTCGGGCTGTCTTTGAGCATCGTACGGCCGCAGTATTCACGATACATCGCGTAGTCCGTGCTGCGGTTGCCAATCAGGTCGGCATCGTGGTTACCGGCAACGGTACCTACTGGAACCTTTCCATGTAGACGTGCCAGCGCAGCCGTAGCGACCTGCCATTCCTTGCGAGACTCCCCGCCGCTTTGAACGATGTCTCCAACATGAGAAACGAACACAATTTTTTCGCGAACCACATTGGCAGCAATCCACGCAGTTTGTGCGTGAAAGGTTTCCGGAAACTTCTGCGCGTAGTATTGCGTGTCCGGGAGCACACATACGGTGAAGTCAAACGGGATGCTGCCCGAGGTTCCTGTACCCCGAGGCTTTTGCATGATGAAAACTCTCCTGTCATCCGACTGGTTAGCTGCCACCGGGAATGGGGCTCACCCTGCTTTATGCAGATTTTCATCCAAAGTTAGCCAAAGTTAAAAATGCAGTGGAATTACCTAATGCGGCGCACGCGTTTCGAGCGACGGGCGGCGTCAGGCACGGTTGCTTTCCAGCTTAGAAATACAGAAGTTCTTCCAAACGTTGAGGAAGAAATCTATCCTAAGAGCTTACTTTATCCGGCGTCCTCGCGGGGTGATGCCGGCATCTAGCATCCGAAGGTCAGCGATCCCGCCTGGACGAACCTTTGGTTGCGGGCGTCGCAAGGCTTTTAGGAAAGTATTGCAGGAACCGACCTCAAACTTAGAAATAG
>JAURHZ010000328.1 GCA_030833025.1 Armatimonadota bacterium | reverse complement strand
GCGACTGCGTGTTTTCGGGCCGTGATAGTCGGCGATATAGGCCATCGATGCTGGGAAATAAAACGCCTCCCCAAGTCCCTCGGCTCCCCGAACCGCGATGAAGTGCCAGTAGGACCCGCAGATTCCCGTTAGCCCTGTGATCGCGGACCACACAACAAGCCCACCAAGAATCACACCCTTGCGGGGAAAGCGGTCACCAATCGCTCCCGCGAGGGGACTTGCTGCGGCATAGACCCAGGTGAAGGCGGCTCCTATTGCTCCGAGCTGCGTTTTTGTGAAGTGAAACTCTGTCTCGAGGACAGGGAACACGCTGAAAATCGCCAGACGGTCTGCGTAGTTGAAAAAGCAGATACACCACAGAAGAAGCACTGCTATCCATGGGTAGAGGTCACGCTTTCCCTGAGCATCCGGAGCCGTGGGTGTAGTAGATGGCGTCATACGAGTCAATCTTTCCAGTAAGTGGATGCTTTTCCGACCTGATAGGTGACGTTCATTTGTGGCGTTTCGATGACAATGCCACCCTTATGGAGGGATTCGACGGCGGCAAGCGTCATCCCCGATGTCAGCAACGTTCGCTCAGGTGGATACGGGAGCGGCTTTCCAAGAACGACATCCTCAATGTGACGTGTTAGCGGATTGAAGAAGTCTGCAGTCATCGAGCCGCGCGTTGGCATCGGTAAATACATTTGCGTCGAAACAATCTCACGCGTATCACTCCGCAAGCCGGCATAATTAAAGTCGGTTATGGGCATTAGGAACATCGATGTACGGAAGTCGTCATTGTGCTCATAAAAGTAGCCAATACTGTCTGGCATCGCTTGACGCGCCCATTCGAAGGTGACTTTTCCTGTCATATACCCACCATCGACAGGTAGGTTATGGCTGCGGGTAAGTGCTGCGACCATCAACTTACGCGTATCCGCACGGTCAGGCTTTGCAAGGTAGTCCCAAAGAGCCTTTCCCTTAAGCGCAAGGCAGCTGCGTATACCCGTTTCGCCGCCACGCCGTCGCTCCGACATACATTGCGCTGTTTCAAGGGCATGAAAATCATAGCTATCCACACCGCCGTAGCCAACGCAGACGCTCTCGGTCAGCGGAACGCCATGGGGCATATCGATCGCTGGCATCCGACGCGTTACGGGCAGTGATGACCCTGCCAAAAACTTGAACTTCAATCGGTGGCTGTCAGCTACCATTTCAGCACACTCAGACCAAGTCGTGGCCAAGTGCTTGTCGTTGAACACAGGGACACTGCGGCCTGACTTCTCAAAAACATCGACGACTTGCTTAAACCAGTCATAGCGCGGATAGAGCTTTTGCCCCATTTCGTTGTTCGGGTAGTCGCCATGCTCGGCGATGATAACAACGCCATCTACCGCAAGACGACCTGTGCCAAGGGTAAGGGCATCCGCAATCGATGCGGAATTCCGGTAGCCATACTTCGCAAGGCGTTGCTTCCCAATATCATTTTGTGGGAACTGGGCGATATACACGGATGCGATATCCACACGGGGATCCTGCCAGACGCCATCCCAGTTATAGCCAAGATGCAGCCGATCTAGAAAATGCTGAGCGTGTGAGTGCTCAAAGATGACCGTGCCTAGAAATGCAATCCGTTTACAGGCTCCCATTGCCATCGGAAAGGCCTCCTTGCCTTCCGATGTGGTTCGTTACAACTGTGACAAATCCCTGCGTTATGCGTCGGGTGCGTTGATGCCAACCACTTGGTGGACATCCCCAGTAAGGATTTCTGGAAGGGAAATCAAGGCACTCTTTGGATATCCATGTGTCTCACACGTCGAGACAATCTCCTTGAAGTACCCATAGCTAAAAACAACAATGTAGTCAACGGGATCTGTTTGAATATGTTCCGGAGCGTAAACGGGCACCTGAGACTTTGGCATCTGAGAGCCGTGCAGGGATGGATTGCCATCCACAAAGTAGGCAAATGCGCTTGCATTGGGAATGAGTGAGCAATACATAATTCCGCGAAAGCCAGCACCGTAGCCTGCCAGCCGGATACCGCGGTCGATACAGTCATTCAAAAATGCCGTGAGGTTGTCAATTCCGGCTGTTATGTTCCCAAATGCCTCTTGATGTCCACTTAGGTCGCGCACATTTGTCGTATCCGTGCTGAGTGTTTCGAGCTCCGCTGCGTGCTTTGCAATCACAAGCAATGAATTCTCCCGGCAAAGCGCTTCTGGGAGAAAATTCGTTTCGATGATTTCGAGCCCGGCGAGGCGAAGGAGGACTCCAAAGCTGTCGCGATCCGGGTAGATGCTATGCTCGCGGTCAAACAGGGCAACCTCCTTCGTCTGGTAAGTCACATCGACATCGTGGACTTCCAGCACCACTAAGCCCACTTCTGGGCGAAGGACATTCGCAACGCCTCGTAAAAAACTGAGCGGGTCATCTATCTGGTCAAGCGTAAATGTACTGACAACAACATCCAAGTGACCATGCTCACGGAGCAACTCAGCAGCTAAATCAGAGTCAAAGGCAACATTGTGGACCTCGAGCCCGCGGCTTGATGCAACCGTCGCAAGCGATGTACTCGGCTCGACTCCGATGACATCACAGCCAAGCTGTCGAAATGCCAGCAGCTGCTCGCCATTATTGCAGCCAATGCGACTCAGGTAGCGGTTCGTCGCTTTGAAACACCAGCTGGATATCAGGCTCAGGTTGATTGGGGGGAGATTGGTTCGATTGACACGGATGCTGGCCCCAAGAAACTCTATTGCTTTGTCTATACACTTGGTCATAGCCGGGCGATGTTTGCGGATGTGACTACAGACACGAGAATCGGTACGTTGCTGCGGATGCATCATGCTGCATTTCATGC
>JAURHZ010000327.1 GCA_030833025.1 Armatimonadota bacterium | reverse complement strand
ATGACCCAAACACCGGTATGTCGGCATGGGGCCAGGGCAAGTCCCTCGCAGCATTCGATGCACCAGCTGACACCATCTCCCTCGTAGAGGCATGGGGACGCAACGGTGATGGCGAAGCCGAAACCTTCTACATCGGTACTCCTTGGGGTTCCCTTTTCACAGGATGCGACATGTGGAAGCTTGCTGGACGTAACAAGCCAGCGCGCTCCGCTGCTGACACCGATGTTTCCGGCAACTGTGCTGGTGACTTCAACGACAATGGCAAGCTGACAGCTAAGGGCCACAGCGGAATGTCGAACTATGCATTCGCTGACGGACACGTCAAGGCAATGTCCTACGGCGCTGTGCGTGCAAACGACTGGCGTTTGTTCAAGCTCGTCAAGCCACAGACCAACTACACCCCGTAGGAATATCTTTGCAAATGAAGACTACGTTAGTTGCACTAACACTCTGTAGCTTTGCGCTGATGGCGGTTTCCGGCTGTAACAAGCCGGAAGCTGCTCCAGCTCCAGCTCCAACTCCAGCACCTACACAAGATGCAGCTGGTCAGGGTGGCCAAATCCTTCGTCCTTCCGGGATGAGTGCTGGTGGGAATGGCCCTGGTGGTGGAATCCCTTCCACCTACTCGGCTCCTCCATCCAATGCGCCTCCAGGAGTCCAGCAGCAAATGCAACGGATGAACGGTGGCTTTGGAAACCGCTAAGTTATGAAAAAACAGTCGAAACCAGCACAGCTTGGTATACGACTTACGATAGCCGCCCTCGCTGGACTGAGTCTTGCCGGGGGCGGTTTCTATTTCGTCAGGCAAGCATACAACGAGACCATTCTTCGAGAAGCATACCTCCCAGATTTGGAGGCCATGGTTCATATCGATTCCAATAATGGACCACTGCTGGCCTTGACCGCAGGACGCCATGCTGAAGCTGGCGACTTCGAAACCGCTGCCAAATACCTTGAACGCGCCGTCGCAGCCGGTGAATCAAGCCCCGATATCTGGATTACATGGTCAGCGGCACTTGCCGTTAGTGGCGACCGCGAACAATCCGGACGTGTTCTTTCCCTTGCCCGCTCGCGCACTGAGTCAAAGTCAGCCGCGATGGAAGCCATCGAGCGTTGTAAACCACTCACACCCGCATCGTCATTGCAGGAGCTCGCGAGGGCAATCGCCCCGGATGGTCCTGCGAAACTGATCGCAAATCGTACCCAAGGCTCATTCCTGAACGGATGGGTAACATCCCGGGCAGAGGCATCCCCGGAAACGTCTGGCTTTGCTACACGCCAAGAGTGGTTCAAAGCCACACCCAACGATCCAAAACGACGGATTCTCTGGGCCGAAGCCCTGATGAAAAATGGCCGCCATGTTGAAGCTGGCATGATTGCGGAAGAGATTCTCGTAAAAGACAAAAACAATGTACGCGCTGGGCTCATCATGGCCGAAGCACACCGCTTGCAAGGCGAGTTTGCGAAGTCTGGACTCGAATACACCGCGCTGATTAAGCAAAACCCAAAGCTGATGCCCGCTCTCCTTGGCATGGGACAGGTCGCCCTCGAAAAATCGCTTTATCCGATCGCTCTCAAAGTCTACACCGATGCCACTGGCCTCGAACCAAACAATGCCACAGCGTGGGTTGGACTTGGACGTGCGCATTACAATCAGCGTCTCAATTTTGGGGCCGCCGTAGATGCATTTGCCAAAGCGAAAAAGCTTGCTCCCGAGAGAACTGACTTTTCGATTTCATACGCAAACGCTTTGCGTGCAATCTTCCGCTGGGATGAAGCAGAGACTCTCTTGCGAGAGCGGCTTAAGGACATCCCGGATGACCCTGAGGCTCACTTCCAGCTGGCAACAGTACTCCTGGATTCTAAGCGAAATGAGCAGCGGGAAGCCGAAGCCGAACGCCTTTTGAGACGGTCACTTGAGCTCGAACCGCGCGCGGTTGCATCCATGGCACGCCTAGGTAGCCTCCTCGTTCAACACTCCAATGGCAAGGAAGCGATTCCTTACCTTGAAGCTGTCATCGCCGATGACATATTCCACGTTGCCGCCACGAAGGATCTAGCTACTGCCTACCGACTCGCTGGACGACTGAAAGAAGCGAAGTCAGCACAAGAGAGCTTTAGCCAGCTAACGGTCTATATGGAAAAGCGGAATTTCCTGGATGACCTTCTGCGCCGCGAACCAATGAAAGCCGACCTCCATGACAAGCTTGCCGCGCTCCTAGAGTCTGGCGGGGAAACAAACAAGGCGAAGCTTCACCGTGATGCGGCCCTGATGCTTCGTAAGGACCCAAAGAAGGCTAAGTTGGGTCTACAAGCGCTCAATGATGCGTTGGCATCGACTGAGATCGTCAACGAATCGACCAAAAAAAGGTAGTCTTTTAGCGTGAAGATAACAGTTCCACTTACTGCCTCTGTCTGCGCGATTACTGCGGTTTCCGTGGCAGGTTGCAACAACAAACCAAACGTGACGACCACTCCGTCTGCTACATCAGATGTGCAGTTCGTCAATGTCACTGAGCAAGCAGGCTTGGGAACCTACGCTTGGACTCCACGGGAACAACGTCCTCTCACGATTCTTGGGACGATTGGGAATGGCGCAGCCTTTGTTGATGTCGACAACGATGACAACCTCGACATTCTGCTTGTGGGCAAGAAAACGACCCTCTTCCGCGGTGATGGAAAAGGTAAGTTCATCGAAGACCCAGCAGCCCTCGGTAATCCGCAGGGCTACTTCCTAGGATGCGCGGTTGGCGATTACGACAACGATGGCTTTCAAGACATTTATCTGACAGGCTACCGTGATGGCCGCCTTTACAAAAACATGGGCGGTAAGAAGTTCACCGATGTCACCGCAG
>JAURHZ010000326.1 GCA_030833025.1 Armatimonadota bacterium | reverse complement strand
CCAGTGCTCTCAAGCAATATGACATCCCGTTTACTGTCGGACAAAACCAGTATCTCACGGCGGAGCCCGGCCCAACGTGTCAAGTGGACACTTAACGACATTGGGACACAGGAGCGTTGCTCATTTATTCGCAGCCCACGCTTCGAGCTCTGGCCACATCCCGTAGAAGTCGCCACTGCTCTCAAGCAATATGACATCCTGTTTGATGTCGGACCACACCGCGATTTCACGGCGGAGCCCGGCCCAGTCATGTAGCGGAACCGTCTCTAGATTCGGACGCTCAATCGCCTTCGTTATCTCTTCCCATGACAGCTGGTCATGTGTAGCCGCACCATGCGTCGGCGGTGGCAGGACAATAACCCGGTGGGCATCCCGGAACAGGTTTTCATACCATTCCAACGCACCACGGTTTCGGAACGAAAATGTATGCGGTTCGAAGATCACCGTCAAGCGACGATCCGGATAGGCGTGACGGATGGCATCGATGCCCGCTTGCAGCTTGGCCTGTGAACTTCCAAAGTCGTTGTAAATCGGCGTGCGCCCCGGACGGCTAATTCGCTCCAGACGCCGCTTGACACCACGAAACGCATAGAGGGCATGCGCAACCGCCTTGGGCTCTGCAATTCCGCGCGTCGCTAGCATCGAGATGATGCCAATCGCATTCTCAACCATATGCTCCCCGATGACCTGGAGCTCACACTCACACTGCAGGACTTCATCCTTCATCACTTTGAAGCGCATCCCGGAATCTGAACAGCGGATATCTTCCGCCCACCAGGTTGTGCGCTCATCCCGCTTCACTCCATACCAAATCGGAACCAAGCGCGTTTGCTGGATAACACGTTCGATGTTGGCACCGGTCGTACAACAGAAAAGTGCGCCGTCAGATGGCAGGTCTGCAAGCAGCTGGCGGAATGGCTTGAGATAGTCACCAACGGTGGGATAGACATTAAAGTGGTCGTGCTCACAGCTTGTCAAAAGCACGGTCTTAGCATTATAAAACGCGAATTTCGGCGTTAAGTCACCAAGCTTTGCCGGATATTCATCCCCTTCCAGAACAAAGTACGCGGATTCATCCAAATGCCCATTGTCTTTGAGGTCAATCGAATCCGCGCCGACAAACCAGCTGGGGTCGAGGCCAACAATGCGCAGGACGTGCGCGCACATCGCGGTTGTGGATGACTTACCAAAGCTACCCGCGACAACAATGTTATGTGTGTCTTTGAGAAAAGTGGCAAGAGCCTCGGGGAATGACAAAACCTCCACACCGTGTTCGGCTTGCAAGCGGTAGGCTTCGGCGACTTCGGGGCATTCGGTGGGCGTTAGCTTGGCATGACGCCCGATAACAATGCGTGTGACTCCCGCTGGAATATTCGCTTCTGCGTACGGAGTCGCACAGGGAATACGGTAGCGTGTGATCAGGTTGCTTACAGGTGGATAAAAGCCTTCATCTGAGCCCGAGACGGTCCAACCCGCCTTTTGATGAATACGGGCAACGCCGCTCATGCCAGCTCCGCAGATTCCGATGAAGTGTACGATTTTGTCTGAGTTCACAGATGTGAGTATACGTTTTCACTTCCTCTGCAGGAAGCAGATGCCCAGATGCTGCAAGATTTCCGGGTAACTGTTACACCCATTCGCAACGACTGGGTTGATGCAACCACCGAATTGTTTGATGTAACCCTTAGAATGGTTCTCATCTACAATGGATTGGCGTTGTGGATGCACATGGAACGCGTATACTTTTAAGCCATGTTCCAACGACGGGATTTCTGGCGTACCGCCGCCACACTCAGCGGTTTTGCAGGCATCTGCATCAGTGCAACCATCGGTGCACCGCCATCAAAAGCGCCATCACCAGCCCAGACAGCCGCATTCGAAAAGTCTGTCCGGCCGGTCCTGCTAGCGCGCTGTATCTCCTGCCATAGCAGCGACTCGAAGATGGGCGGCGTACGCCTCGATCAGGCTATCGATGCTACAACTGCGACCAAGCTTGCGAACGCTGTGACACACACCGGCAAAAGCAAAATGCCTCCCAGTGGACCCATTCCCGTTGCCGAACAGAAAGCTCTCCGCGACTGGGTCGCCGGTGGAGCGCCATGGCCTGCTGGTTCAAAGATGGCTTCATCCCGGGACATCAACAGCCAAATCAAGTCCCACTGGGCGTTTCAGCCGGTTAGGCTTCCTGCGCTTCCTAAAGTCAAAGACGCGGCTTGGGCGAAAAATCCCATCGACCGCTTTACCCTCGCCAAAATGGAAGCCGCTGGCATCAAGCCAAGCAAACCCGCCGACCGCCGGACCTTGATCCGCCGGGCAACTTATGACCTTACAGGGCTCCCACCATCCCCGGAAGAAGTACAGGCATTTATCGCAGACAAGTCTGCCGATGCCTATCCACGCCTTATAGACAGTCTGCTCGCAAGTAAACGCTACGGTGAAAAGTGGGGGCGTCACTGGCTTGACCTGGTGCGCTACGCTGAGACAAATTCGTACGAACGCGATAACCCGAAGCCAAATGCATTTCGCTTCCGCGACTATGTCATCAAGAGCATTAACGATGACAAACCCTTTGATGTCTTTATGCGCGAGCAGCTTGCCGGGGATGAAATGCCGAACCCGACCGCGGAGCAGCTCACGGGGACGGGGTTTTACCGTCTCGGTATTTGGGATGATGAACCCACGGATCCCGAGCTCGCCCGCTATGATGGCCTGGATGACCTGATCACTACTGTCGGTCAGACATTTTTAGGGCTCACAATGGACTGTGCCCGCTGCCATAACCATAAAATCGACCCGATTCCACAAGCCGATTACTACCGCTTCCTATCGTTCTTCCAAGGCATCAACCACTTCCGAAATGG
>JAURHZ010000325.1 GCA_030833025.1 Armatimonadota bacterium | reverse complement strand
ATGCCATCTGCAGCGAGCCGGTACAAAATGTCATAAATCTCACGTTTCGCACCAACATCAATACCGCGCGTTGGCTCATCGAGGAGCATGACCTTAATGTCTTCGCTCAACCATCGGCCAAGAATAGCCTTCTGCTGATTTCCCCCAGAGAGATTTCTGATTTCTTGTGCGAGGGATGGTGTCTTCACGCGCATCGCAGCAACCTGCTTTTCAGCATTTGCCTTTTCCTTGGCATCATTAATCCAAATACCACCAAGTCCCGCATAGACCCGTCGGATACTCAAGTTGATGTTCTCCGCGACAGAGCCCATCGGGATGATGCCTTCATGCTTGCGATCTTCGGGGCAGAGGACAATGCCACTTTGAATGCACTTTCGAGGATGCGCATATATTCGGTGCAAGAGCTCGCTACGACCGGCACCAACAAGTCCAAAGAGGCCAACAATCTCACCGGCACGGACGGTGATGCCTTCCTGTTCAAGGATAACATCTCCATTCGACCGCGGTGTGTAGCCATAAATATCCGAAATATCGCGACCAACCATGTCTTTTACGAGCTGGTCGATACTGACATTTTCAAGAGATGAATATGTAACGACATGCTGGCCATCGCGGAAGACCGTGGCGCCATCGCAGATGCGTTTGATCTCGTCCATCCGGTGGCTGACGTATAAAACCACCTTACCGGCGGCGCGAAGCTCTGCGATGCGATCGAAGAGCGTGTCTGCTTCCCGTGCTGACAGGGAACTCGTTGGCTCATCAAATGCGACAACGGTTGCATCACGCACCAGTGCCTTCGCGATTTCAACCATTTGCCTCTGTGCGAGAGACAGATCTCCGAGGCGGGAATCCGGGCGAACATCAAGTTTGATCCGCTCGAGGGCAGTCTTGGTATCGGCAGTGAGCTTTGCCTTGTCAACTAACCCAGACTTTGTCGGGAGTGCGCCCAGAAAGAGATTTTCTGCTACCGAGAGCTCATCGACGAGATGAAGCTCCTGATAGATCACACCGATGCCAGATTTGAGCGCATCCGCTGGTGATTGCGGAGCGTGTGGTTTGCCATCGATAGTGACGACGCCGGTAGTGGCGGCATGGACACCGGCAAGAATCTTGAGGAGGGTCGATTTACCTGCGCCATTTTCACCGCAGAGAGCGTGTACCGTCCCGGCAGGCACATCAAAGGAGATGTTTTGAAGTGCCTGCACACCTGGAAATGATTTGCTGATGTCCTGAATGGACAGTCCGCTGGAAATAGGCATCGGTTAAGGGGTCATACCTTCGGCCTTGAGTGCCTCAACAAAGTTCTTACGATCAATCAGAGTACCCTTTGTGTATGTTTCAGCAGCTGGGGCAGTACCTTCCTTGATCCACTTGTACATCGCTTCCGCGGTTCCAAAGCCGTGTGTCTTAGGACTTAGCAAAATGGATGCGTGAAAGCCTGTCGGGGTGGCCTTCTTGAGGTCATCCTTGCCGGAAGTGCCGTTAATGCCGATTCCGATGACATCTGCAGCGGCGATGTTACGCTGCTCGGATGCGCGGACAAAGCCTAGGACGCCATCATCGTTGCTCGAGAACGCCACCCAGTGCTTGATGTTTGGGTGTTGTGTGAGGACGATGTTTGCGGCATCGACAGCGGTATTGATGTCGTTAGGAGCCTTCCAAGGGGTGCGGAAGATGTTGGCTTTTGTGAATCCACCTGCTTCCAGGGCTCCCGCAGCGCCATCGGTCCGGAGACGGCAGGTTTCAATCTCATCCACCGTTAAAACAGCAGCTCCTGTCTCGGCTGCATTCCATCCACGGGTCTTGATCTCAGCTGCAATGGCTTCACCGACAGATTTGCCGATCTCCGATGCCGAGATGCCGAGGTGGGGGACCTTCTCCAGAGGCTTTCCAGCTGCATCGACTAAGCGGTCATCAACGGACATCAGCTTGAGGTTCTTTTCCTCACACTTTGCGACGATTGATGTCCCGAGCTTTGTATCTGGTGCGCAAACGATGACACCTTGCGCGCCCTGCGCTGCGAGATTGTCCAAGGCAGACATCAGCTGGTCGGCATCGGTTGCAGGTAGCTTTACCAGTGTAAAGCCGTACTTTTTTGCGGCCTCATCGGCGAACTGCCATTCTGATTGGAACCAAGGCTCGGTTGCTGACTTGACGATGAAGCCGATTTTGACATCCGATGCGCCAGCACCCGTTCCAGTGGAGGTACCTCCAGTGTTGCACCCAGATGCAAGGATGAACGGGAGGGCAGCAAGGGATGCGAGGACTGTGCGACGAGAGACTGTCAACCCTGACAACATAAGTCGTGGCATGGTGTAGATTCCTAACGGTGAGAATTTCCATTGATTGTAACGTCAAGAGGCGGACACGTCACACTAAATAGGTGTATCTGCTACCTCCACGGTATAGTTTCAGACGTATGCAACCTAGCCTGACATCTGGCGGAGTCTTCGCCCCCATCGTCGATTTACATAGGGAACTACACCGTTCGGTGCTGGGTGTACCTTGTCGTGATGCCATCGATAGCCTGGTGGCTGCCATCTGGGCAAAGGTTGAACCGGTCTTTCAAGCGCAGTTCCATTCAGAGCCAGAGTTGATCAATCGGGTTCACAGTGCGCTTGTCGCGGATATAAACGCTGCGCTTGCGCTGGCCAGCGAAAACGAGGCCAGCTACAGAGCTGATTTCGAGGCATCAGTTCGTGGCTATGAGGGTGTCTTTGCCGAAATGGCAATGCTTGGACTCTCAGCGGAAACGAATGCGTGGGCATCTACAGGGCGTGAGCGACACGCCGAATTATCGGATGCCCGGCGCTTGTTTGAAGCGGTAATTGCGCATCCAATAGGGGCGCGAAATGGTTTTGTTT
>JAURHZ010000324.1 GCA_030833025.1 Armatimonadota bacterium | reverse complement strand
CATCACCAGCAACAGCGGAACCGCAACCCCATTACCGACATCTTTGAACGGAATGAACGCTGTACTCAGACTCGTAACGACGGACAACATCGCCCCAAGAAACATCATCCGCCTGCGACCGACGCGGTCCGCAAGCGCACCCATTGGGGAATTTCCAGCCGCCTCAGCAGTGTAAAAAATGGCCATCGCAATGCCCGGGAGGCTGGCAAGTCCCAGACCCTGCTCCAAGAGCATCGGTAGCGATGAAATGTTGACAATCACAAAGCCCAGCTCCGCAAGACCTGCGACAGCCGAGAGGACAATCAGAAAGAGCCACTCGGGCACAGCTAGCTTTGACACATTGAGAGTATACAACTGTCACTCTTACCGGGGTTCCCACAACCGAATTCACCGATGCCCCGTAAGGTACACTTTTGACGCCATGGCAGAACATATCGGAATTGACCTCGGAACCACTCACTCACTCGTTGCAGCCACCATCAATGGGGTTCCAACGATTCTTCCTGACCCTGAGACCGGGGATGCACTCCTCCCGAGCATCGTTCACTTTGACCCAAGCGGCACCATCCTCATCGGGCAGCCTGCCGAAGCTAAGCTCGTTACCGATCCGCAGACCACCATTTATTCCGCCAAGCGCCTGATGGGCCGCGGGGCCGGCGATAGCGAACTCGCATCCGATGGCCTTGCCTACGCAATCACATCCGATTGCCAAGTCCTCCTCCCAAATGGCAGCAAGGTCTCCGCACCCGCAGTCGCATCCCATATCCTCAACACCCTCGCCGCACGCGCCGCCGCAACCCTTGGGACCACTGACATCAAAGCCGTCATAACTGTCCCAGCCTATTTCAATGATGCACAGCGGCAAGCGACACGCGATGCCGCAGCTCTCGCCGGCCTCACCGTCGACCGCATCATCAATGAACCCACCGCCGCCAGCCTTGCAGTCGGGCTTCACCGCCTTGAGACCGCTACTATTGCTGTCTATGACCTCGGAGGCGGCACCTTCGATGTCTCCATCCTCCGTCTCGAAGATGGCGTATTTGAAGTCCTTGCCACCGGTGGTGATACGCGCCTCGGCGGGGATGACTTTGACCAGGCCATCACCACTTGGCTCCAAGGCTTTGGTGTCCAAATGCCACCCGCCGAGCTCCGCGTCTCAGCCGAGGCCGGCAAGGTGGCGCTGTCAAGTAACCTCAGCACAGATGTCCTTGGCGTCGTCCTGACACGTCCCGTATTCGAAGGACTCATCGGGGAAACGGTGGACAAGACCATCACCCTCACGGCAGCTGCCCTCGCCGATGCTGGCCTAACTCCTTCGGGAATCGATGCCGTTGTTCTCGTCGGCGGTAGCACACGCGTCCCGCTCGTGCGCAGCCGTGTGGAAGCGTACTTCGGCAAGACCGCCCTCACCGATGTCGACCCAGATCAGGTCGTCGCTCTAGGTGCTGCAATCCAAGCGGATATCCTCGCAGGTAATCGGACGGACACCCTCCTCCTAGATGTCACACCTCTCTCCCTTGGCATCGAAACCATCGGCGGGGCAACCGAAAAACTCATCTACCGAAACACCCGCATCCCAACACAGGCCGTCGAGCACTTCACGACCAGCAAGGATGGCCAGACGAAAGTCCTTATTCATGTTGTTCAGGGCGAGCGCGAAATGGCCGCAGATAACCGCTCCCTTGCCCGTATCGAGCTGACCGGGATTCCCGCACTACCGGCGGGTATTCCAAAGGTAAATGTGACATTTCGCATCGATGCCAATGGCATTCTCCGCGTGGATGCCAATGAGGAGCGCAGCGGAACCAAGGCTGTTGTCAAGGTAAAGCCAACGTATGGCATCGAGCAATCGGATGTCCGTGCAGCTGTTCGCGCATCGTTTGTGCACGCAGACGAAGATGTCGCGGCACGTACGCGGGCAGACATGGTAAACGAAGCGACCAGCGCCCTGATTGGCCTCTCAAAGCTCTTTGTGACGCATCGTGAGCGCCTTGAACAAAGCACCATCGATGCGATTTCAGCCGCGCGTGTCGTCCTCGAAGATGCCATCGCAAATGCTCCAGACCACACCACAATCCGTGAGGCATGGGATGCGCTTGAGGAAGCTGCACGGCCTCTTGCTGAGCTGGCGATGAGCGATATTGCGACAAATCTTGTGAGCGGCAAGACCCTCACCGATGCGCTGTCGTTTCTTGAAGAGCGCTCACGGGAACGTAAAGGCTTGGATGCCTCCGGGGCATGATCCAGCTTCGGATGGCCGAGCGTAAAGCAGTCATTTGGCTGTTTGGTGATGAAGCCGCGTTTGAGGTACGGAACTCGCTGCAGCGTCTAAAGCCTGCGGAATTGGATGTCCGCTGTTTTGCATTCACTGCGGGAACATTCGACAGTGTCATCGATGCACAGCTCTTAATGGCCATTGGGGGCGGAACGCAACCGGCTGCGATTGTTGTGATTGCAGGCGCTTACGATGCCCTTTTCTCGGCGATGGCCGGGAATGGTCCACAGGATGCAGCGGCGCATATTGCGAAGCGCCTGCAGCGCTTCCAAAGCGCTTTGCATATGCGTGGACTTCATAACATTCTCTTCATCTCTTATTGTTCTCTTAACGAAAAGTCGGCTTTTGTTAACGTAGGATTACCGCCGGTATGGGCTGAACAGGTGTGCACGACTGACGTTGGTTTCAGTGCTGCGCATCTCGATGCAAATGCGATGTCGGAAACTCTACTTTTAGGATTGGGTTTTGGAAAGGAAATTGGTCATGAACCGTCGTGATGTTTTGTTAGGAATTGCTGGTGTTGTACTCGCTCCCGCTACAGCCATGGCGATGACGAGTGAAACCGATTTTCGAATCATCGAGACCGCAAC
>JAURHZ010000323.1 GCA_030833025.1 Armatimonadota bacterium | reverse complement strand
CAAGATTTCCATCGCGACCTGGGCTCATCCCCGTGACCCGAGCACATATTCGTGGCTTGAGCTTCCCATCGAGGAAGCTGAAGTATTCCTAAAGACCATCCAAGCCGATGTCCGCCCAAGCCTCACACACTACGTGGCGTTGATTGTCGCAAACTGCCTCGACACTTATCCGCAGCTCAATCATGTGCTTCGGGGGCGGAATCTCTACCGGAGGGCATCTACGGATGTCTTTATCACCACTCTCCTCAAAAAGAAGGGGAGTTTGGACCTGTCTGGATTTGTGCTTAAGGATATAACTGGCAAGGGTCTTCCCGAGCTGGCTGCTGAATCAAAGCGCTTGACGGAGGTTCTTAAGGATGGCACAGACAAGGGGATGCAGCAGGTTCAGCAGGTCGCGATGCGAGTGCCAGGCTGGATTTTCGGACCGCTGATGCGTATCCAAATGTTCTTTCAATACACACTAAACCTCTCGCTCGAAGCGATGGGTATCCCGGATGACCGCTTTGGCTCCGTCATGATTTCGAACTTCGGTCCGCTTGGGATTGAGAATGCGCTTGTGCCGCTGTCGCCCTACTGCCGTTGCCCCGTGATTATGGGAATCGGAGCACCCAAAAAGAAAGCGGTGGTCATTAATGATGAAGTCGTTGTCCGCAAGTGTGTGACGATTTCATTCACGTTTGACCACCGCTACGCCGATGGCGCACATGGCGCCGTGTTACTCCACCGCTTTGAGAAAATGTTCCTCAACCCGGAGCAGTATAGAAGCATCTTTCTTCCCGAAACGGCAACGGATACAGCTGCGTCTGAGTAACCATCGCTGCATTGATTTCTGAGCGAAACGACGATTTTACTGGCCCTGCCGGGTCAAGAATGGCTTGATATCTGGCAGTTTTACATCTGGGCTCGGTCCCGTAATGCGTGGAGCGGTGGCGGTTTGACCTGGCTTGACGTGGCCCCAGCTGCTAAAGCCGCCATTTTCAAGGAAGAAGCGCCCACGGGAATCGATGGGGCCATCGAAGTCGATACGGTCGCCCGCCGAGCCAGTCGCATCGCAAGTGAACTTAACCGTGTTGAGGTTTGTCCAGCTACCGGCGGCATCATGGACCCACGCGGGACCAAACCGACACCTACGCTTGAGCTGCCCGGTCTCTCCGCCAAAGTTCTCATTGAACGAGTAAAGGCCACGCATGTACTGGCCATCCTTGGGCGCGCGGAACCTCGCAATAAGGCCCCATTCACGCCTATCTGGGAAATAGAACCATCCTGTATAGGTCGTAAATTTCCCACTGACTTCGGCAGTCATGTAGAAGCGGAAGGTATCACCCAGCTTCCAGTTGTAGACGAGGTGGCTGTGTCCGCCGGTGCCTTCATTACCAAATGAATCAGCGACAACCCCAGGTCCCTTGGCGAGGAGGGTGACCCGATTTTCAGAGCCGACTTTATTCCGATCAACAGCCTCATCTCCGGCATCCCAGACACTGAAAATGATGCGTCGCTCTGTCGGGGAGTTGACTTGCATACCGAAATAGCCGCGGTGCCAGCCACAAACTTCGTAGTAGGTATGAATCGGATCGGTTTCGGGCGTGCACTCGTTGTAGAATCCGGCGACTTGCTGGTCGCGTGTGGTGGGATAGCCAAGGTGGATGCTGGCGCAGTTACGGCGTTCCTTGTAGTTGAAATGCGCACCGGCGGTGGCTGGTCCACTGAGGATGAGAGCGACGACTTGCGGTACGGAGCGCTTACCGGATGACGGGCCGCCCCCACTACTGCTAAGCGCAAACGATACGAACTGCTCCTTCGTCGAAGCATACGTCCGGCAGGCAATGTCAATCGCTTTGTCATCCGTGGATACCGGAACCCGAACTTCCTGACGCTGACCATTGACCACAAATGTCAACCGAGACTCGCTACCAGAAGCTGGAATCACCCGCAGCTTTATCTCACATTCACCCTTTGCGAGCTTGCCAAACCAAGTTAGCGTCTGTGCAGGATTGCTTAGAGGCGTAGGCTGGTTTTCCTGAATACGTAATCCGTATGGATCAGGCGTGACGTAAGCCGTGTGAGCAGGAATGATGAGTGGAGTGACTTGCCGATGAAACATTCCATCAGAATACACCTCAGGCCTTGCTGCGTGCAGATGTCAGTTCAACAATCCATATCGATTTTGTTGCAGAATCCCATGAGACATCCACAAATTGATGCTCAACGTGAAACAAATCGTGCTCCCAATGGCCAAGTGCATCCAGGGCTTGTGGACGGATTGGATCCGCGATTATCACAGGAACGCCTCGCTTAGTGAACATTGGGAGAAGCTCCTTCAAGTTCGGATGCATCGCGCGCTCGTAAAGAATATCGGTCCCAATGACGATGTCCGCCGATTTTATCAACGCTTCTGGGAAATCTCGCCAGTCACCCAAGCAGGCAGCTGTTGTTACACCATTCAAGCTCGCATTACGTGATGCAAGCTCAAGGGCACCATCTAGGTAGTCAGTTTGCGTCACAATCCCGCCTGCGATTGCCGCAGCGACACCCGCCATCCCGACGCCACACCCGAGCTCAAGGACGCGCTTACCCGCAAACCGATGTGCATTGTGCAAAATGAAATTGGACAAGCCGATTGCACTTGGCCAGAGCATCCAGCCATACGGAAAATGATCCAAGTCGTGCTGCGTTTTGACCATATCAATCAGCGCATCCTGATCGATAACAGCTTCGACTTTCAGTTCCCGGTTGCCGATGACAATCCCGGTGATGGTAGTGGGCCAGCGGAACATGACCCACGAAATTATCACATTTTAGCCAGCGTAAACAGGAATCCCCATCCGTCTACGCCGTCAGGAGACGTTGCAAAACCGGCTGAACACGGTC
>JAURHZ010000322.1 GCA_030833025.1 Armatimonadota bacterium | reverse complement strand
AAGGTCAAGGCTAGCTACACGGGTCAATACTTAACGCCTGTCCTCATGGGTGAGAGTCTCGTAAAGAGGGCTTAGCGTGTCGGAATCCCCGCGCGTAACGCTTCGAGAACCCGAACTCTCTGATGCTCCCTTTATCGTTTGGCTTGACACGCCATTTGCTGTAAGGGAGCACGTGTTGTTGGCAGAACCGCCAACGCTTGATCAGGCGGCCGGTGTTATCGAGCGCTGGCTAACACTTGACGAGCCCTTTGGATACTTAATCATCGAGGTGGGTAGCGACAACCACCCCGCTGGCTGGGTCCACGCAAAGCCGTGTAAGTTCATCGATGGTGCGATCGAGCTTGGCTGGCGACTGCACCCTGAATTTTGGGGAAAAGGAATCGCAACAGCGGCAGCCAGCTTGTTGGTAGCCCGGTTTCGAGCTGAGAAGCCCAGCACAACGTTTACTGCCACCACACTGAGTGCTAACGAGCGGAGCAAGCGGGTGATGGGCAGGCTCGGGATGTCGCTGCATAGTAGCTACCTCCATGCGGATACCCATCCAGCGCTTCTTTACAGCTTGACACCTACCACCACTGCATTAACATCATCCATCCACGTGGAATAATAATGACGCAAAGCTTGGAGGCATAGACACATGAAGGCATTAGTTGTATACGGCGGCTGGGATGGACATCAGCCTAAGGAAGTCGCTGCGATTTACACTGAGTTCCTCGAGCGGCATGGCTTTACCGTTACGGTTTCCGATTCACTGGATGCCTATGCTACGGACGACCTGACAACGTACCGTCTCATCGTTCCAATTTGGACGATGGGAACGATTACACCCGAGCAGCTCAACCCACTGCTGGCGGCGGTCAAGGGTGGCGTTGGTATCGCAGGTTGCCACGGCGGGATGTGTGACAGCTTCCGCATGGAAACCGAATATCAGTTCATGACGGGTGGACAGTGGGTCTCGCATCCCGGCGACAATGGCGTGACGTACACCGTTGATATCCGTGTACCAGACCACTTCATCACCACCGGATCCCCGAACACATTTACCGTCGTCTCCGAGCAATACTACATGCATGTCGACCCAGCGGTGCATGTCCTCGCCACAACACGCTTCCCCGTAGCGGATGGTCCCCACCTGCGGAACGGCGTTGTGGACATGCCAGTGGTATGGACGAAGTGGTACGGCAATGGACGCGTTTCTTACAACGGTCTTGGCCACGACACAACCGTGGTTTCTCAACCTGAAGTTCTACGTCTCCTTGAGCGTGGATGTCTCTGGGCTGCAGGGCTAGAAAACTAGTACCGGGTGTATTCAGCAATAACATCGCATCTAGAGCCGCCCGGCTTCCTTGATGTTCCCTTTGACTGGTCTGATGAGCCACTTGTCGCACTGGTTGCATCCCCGCGCCTCGTGCTTCAACCTGTTTATGCGCTTGCAGGCGCGCCGGTGGAATCAAACCAGATGCTCCTCCGGAGTGGTGTTGCTGAACGCCTTCAGCAGGTTGTATCGCTCCTTCCGGAGTCACTGGGGATGGTGGTTCTCGATGCGCATCGCCCACTCAATGTTCAAGCTTGGCTTTGGAACGAAATGGTGACCATCGTTAGGAACGAGCACCCAGAGTGGGATGAGTCTGCAATCAATGCTCATGCGCGCCGCTTTGTGGCCTATCCTGAGCTGTTGCCAAATCGACCAACGCCTCATAGCACGGGCGGGGCCGTGGATATCACCCTCTTCGATATCGCGAGTGGCGAAACCTTGGACATGGGAAGCGGCTTTGATGAACCTGTGGATTTAAGTGTCTGTGACTACTATGAGCGATGTCCTCACCCTGAATTCACGGACCGCCGGCGGTTGTTGTTTCATGTAATGACCGCCAATGGGTTTGCAAACTATCCCGGCGAGTGGTGGCACTTTGAGTATGGAACGCTGCGCTGGGCTGCGGCAACGGGGGCGCCGGCTGCCGTATACAATGCAGTGTGAGGTTAGATAAATGACGACGCCGGATGCTACTCAGCTGCTTGCCGTGTTCCCCGCCGGCCCCGATGGAAATGCGCTCGATATTGCAGAGGCGATGCTCGAGCAGCTTCACCTTAGCGTCGTCGATATCGGTCTTGACCCAATCACAGATTGTGTTGAGGTTCGTATCATCGCGAGTGCAGCCACTGAGGAACGGCTTCTGACACACTGTCTGGAGCGCGGCATTGATGTGCGAACGGAGTGGATTTCCGGTTGACACAATTCCCGGAGTATCTCCTGGCATATTTGGATTATCTCAGGCACGAGCGTGGGCTTGCTGAAAATACGGTGAATGCGTATCGACGCGACCTATCGGATTGGTTCTCCAGTGGTTATGCTCTTGACCCAGTGGGTATCACGGCTTGGCTGAGTAGCAGAAAATCCGGCGGGTACAAGTCGACATCCTTGGCTCGCCGACGTGCAGCTTTGTCATCGTTTTGTCGCTACCTTAGGCGACAGGATGTAATCGAAAATAACCCCGTGACAGCCGCTGGCCGTTTTCGTGGGGTCAAAGCAACGCTGCCAAAGACACTGAGTGAAGCGGAAGTCGTGCGCCTGTTACGCGCACC
This sequence comes from Armatimonadota bacterium, assembly GCA_030833025.1. Taxonomy (GTDB): domain Bacteria; phylum Armatimonadota; class Armatimonadia; order Armatimonadales; family Armatimonadaceae; genus CAIRTT01. The sequence continues at coordinate 324 of JAURHZ010000322.1, read as the reverse complement.
AAATGATCAAACATCCAAGGGCATTCGCGATGCCGCATTGCTGGATGTTATGTATTGCTGTGGCCTTCGCGTATCAGAGTGTGCAGATCTACGGTGGCACTCCGTTGACTTGTCTGGCGGCTGGCTCCGAGTCGTAGGCAAGGGTGACAAGGAGCGGATGGTTCCTGTCGCCGCATCATCGATCGTGTTGTTGGAACGCCTAAAGCGCGATCCGGCTGTGTCGCTACCGCGTAGCGCCAGTGTCTTTGGATTGACCCGCTCGCAAATATGGCGGCTCGTAAAGCGTTATGGAGCAGTGGCAGATTTGCCTCGTCACCCAAGCCC
>JAURHZ010000321.1 GCA_030833025.1 Armatimonadota bacterium | reverse complement strand
GAGGCCTCGGGGATCCGGCAGGACGACAAATGTCGGGAGGTCGCGGTTGAGCGAGCCAAGCCCATAGGACAACCATGCGCCCATGCACGGAAAGCCATTGATGGTAAAGCCGCTGTTCATTTGAAAGGTCGCCGGCGTGTGGTTCGCCGACTTCGCTTTCATGCTATGGAGCCAAGTGATCTCGTGGGCCATATCGCGTAAATGTGGGAACAAACTACTAATCAAATGCCCGGTATGCCGATTCGGCTCCCACGTGAATGGACTCTTCATCAACCGTCCAGGGTTGTTGAAAAAGGTGTCAAATGTCTTTTTGCACTCTTGGCCATCCGCGCGGATGAGCTCAGGCTTGTGGTCAAACGTATCGATGTGGCTCACACCACCACATGCAAATATCTGGATGACCCGCTTCACCTTTGGCTTAAATGCAAGGGCCGGTTTTTGTACGTTAGCGCTTGCATCCTCGGCGAGCATTGACAGCAACGCGATGTTCCCAAGGCCTGCCGCGGTATCCCGCAGAAAGTGCCGCCTTGGCAGCTTTGGATCAGTCGACATATGCAAACTCTCCGGAATTTAGAAGCGCCCAACAATACATTTCAAGTGTGTTTGCCTTCAGGAATGATGCAGCTCGCGTCTTCTCTTTGCCCGTTGGCTTCCGGCCAAGGGTGAGGGAAATCGCCATGCTGGACTGCTTGTTGATATCTTGTCCGGCACTCTTTCTAACACGCTCCGCCAAAAGGCGTGCTTGCCGCAGGACGAATGCATCATTCATCATTTCAAGCGCCTGCGTTGGCGTTGTGGAGACGTTACGCTTTGGGGTCTTACTCGATGGATCAGGACAGTCGAGCGCTTCCAGCAAGGGGTTTCGTGCTGAATGCACGGTCATCCGATAAATCGACCGTCGGTTGAACTCTGGCGTATCCCTGTCGATCAGCGCATAGAACTTTGAGCCATAGCTCGACACCGTGAATGGCCTAAATCCGGGTCCGCCCATGCTCCTGTTTAGGTTGCCTGCGACAGCCAGCATCGCATCCCGGATCACTTCGGCCTCCACGCGACGCGGAGAGAAGCGCCAGAGGAGACGGTTGTCGGCATCTACTTTCGATGCAGCAGCATTTGGCGCGCTTGCTTGGCGGTATGTGTGGCTGGTAAGGATTAGACGGTGCATTTTCTTTATGCTCCATGCTTTTCCGTAACGGTTGTTTGTCTGAAATGTTGATGCAAGCCAGTCCAATAGCTTCGGGTTGCTTGGTGGCTCGCCCGTATTTCCAAAGTCATTTGGGGTTGAAACGAGGCCAGTGCCAAAGTGCCACTGCCAAATACGATTGACCATCACACGTGGCGTAAGGGGATTCCGCCTGTCGGTCATCCATGCTGCAAGAGCTTTTCGGCGGTCACTTTCATTTGCACCCGCTGGGATATCAAACACCGCAGGGATTGTCGAGACCGCGCCGATTGCACCGGCTGAAACCTCATTCGTGGGCGCATTGACATCACCACGTGCCAGGACAAATGTCGTTTCCGGCTTCGCTGATGTAACAGCATAGACGCGGTCAGCTATCACCGAGCGTGCTTGTGCCCGGCTTCGCATCTCGAGGAGAGTATTGACCAGTGTCCACTGTGCCGTGAGCTTAGCATTACGTTCCGTGCTGAGCGGTTCAATGAAGCTTCCCGACGGCGGTGTGTGATAACTGGCATCCACTTCGGCTGCAGTCAGGGCACGCCCGTAGAGCCTTGCTTCATGGATGGAACCCTGGAGGTAACCCGTCGATCCATCGTGGCGGAGCCCAAACACGGCCTGAAAAGCGCTAGCATCAAATCCTTGAGGAGCATTCGCTGGGCGGTAGGGGCCGCCGATAGGCTTGCCATTACGATAAATGGTTAACTCACCGCTTGATCCGTATGTGATCACCAGCTGTACCGGAAGCACATCAGCAGCGATTTCATCTGTAGACACTACATCCTGAGTTCGGGCAAAACCATTTGAACCTGCCATCCAGCGATTGGGGACGCGCTCTCCAAAGACGATGCCATCAAAAGTAACACCATTAAGTGTTTGGATGGTAAATGCGCTACCGCCACGCTGTGAAAGGCGATCTAGTGTCACCCAAACTTACATCGTCTTCTCAGCGAGCCGAAATGGCAGAGGTGCACTTTTGTAGGTGGATTGGGCATCCGGGAGGACAAGGCTTCCAGCTTGAATCGTTGCGCCTCCGCTGAGTGTGCCTCCGATGGTACGTGATGCATCATTTTCTGAGCCATCAAACGTCCATCGCATTAACGGCTCCAGTTGTGGTCGCTTGTTTACAGAAGGATTCGCATTAACGGAAAGGTGCTTTAGCTGTACGATTGCGTTTCTTAGACGTTCAGTAGTGATTTTGGCATCATTTACGGATGGAGGCTGTGCCGAAGGGAGCGGCCGATCGCCCGGTGCGACGCCTGTCAGAGCAGCTTTCATCCGGTAGTAATCGACCTGTGGCACAGGATCAAACTTATGGTCATGACACCGTGCACAGTTCACGGTGAGGCCAACACAGGTCTGGCTCACGGTTCCAATCATGTCCTCAAGCTCTTCTTCGCGGGCGCGCAGGCGAACCTGAAGGCCTGCCGCCGCTTTGCCAGCCTCGTCCATTGGACCGCCGACAAGAAAACCAGTGGCTTCGGGAACCGGCGGGGATGTCGTATCGCCAGCCAGCTGCTCGGTCAGAAACCTATCGTATGAGATGTCTTTATTAAGTGCATTAATGACATAGTCCCGGTAGGGCCACGCATTTTCGCGGAGATTGTCATATTCGTAGCCGTGCGACTCGCCAAACCGCGCGATATCCAGCCAAAAGCGCCCGTAGCGCTCTCCGTAGTGCGGACTTGATAGGAGGCGATCTACAACTCTCTCATACGCGCCTGGTTTCGTGTCTG
>JAURHZ010000320.1 GCA_030833025.1 Armatimonadota bacterium | reverse complement strand
GTTGCGCAGATTGCAGCGTGAGCGTGGCCTGACATACTTGTTTGTGACGCACAACTTGGCGGTGGTTGATTACTTGGCCGATGAAGTGTGTGTGATGGAAAAGGGCAAGATTATCGAGCGTGGGATGGTGGAGGATGTGTTTGATCATCCCCAGCATGCCACAACGCAGCGGTTGCTAGCAGCGGTTCCAAAGGTAGAGATGTAGGGGATGACCGCTGTGCTTGCCATTTTTGGTGGCTACGTTACGGTAAACGCTTGCGCGGTGGATGGCTCAAATTGCAATCTGTTAACGCGGGATGGCGTGGCAGCCCGCCCCTACGCGGAGATTTTGTGCCATCAAGCAGAATTCCAAGTATCCCAGAACCGACAAACGTAACAACGCGCAAGCGATTTTCATTGGCAAAACATGCATCCGGCTGAAGAAAAATAGAAATAACCTACTTCTTCGCTTTTGGCTTGGCTCCACGACTCTGCTGCTTCGCCGGAATCGCATTGGATGGAATCGCTTCGTTTCCACCACCTTGGCTTGCACGCCAAACGCTATAGTTTCCGACGACCCAGTTCGCCGTCCCCAGACCTGTCAGGCCAAGCGTCTTGTTTGTGACAGAATTCAACAAATAGCGGTCGTGGCTAACGAGGAAGAGCGTGCCCGAATACTCATTCAGCATCTCGCCGAGGGCTTCGCACGATTCAACATCAAGGTGGTTTGTTGGTTCATCGAGGATGAGCAAATTCACCGGGTTCAGTAGCATACACCCGAGCACAAGCTTGTTTTTTTCACCACCGGAGAGCATCTCGACTTTCTTGAAGACGTCATCCCCCATAAACAAAAACCGCGCGAGCCAGCCACGGCATTGCGTCTCATTCCAGTCCGGCATCGCCAGACTAAGCGTCTCCAAAACCGAGATTTTGAGGTCCAATGAATCGGCAGCGTGCTGGGAGAAATAGGCATGGCGGACATTGTGCCCCCACTGCACTTTGCCGGTGGTCGGCTCTTCTTCACCCAATAAGAGCTTGACCAATGTCGACTTTCCGGCGCCATTTGGTCCGACGAAGCCGATTCGGTCGCCGCGCTCAACATTCAAGTCGAGGTTTTCAAACAAAACCTTGTTATCAAAGCGCTTACTAAGGTTTTCCAGCGTCAATACATCCCGGCCGATACGGCCTGCGCTCTTTTCATCCACCTTAGCCCGCATCCGGCTAGTGTCCACAAACACGCGCTCGACTTTGTCCATCCGCTCGATGCGTCCCTGGGTGACCTTGCGGATTTTACTCTCTGTATCGCCGCCGCCCTGATTGCGCTTAATCAGGTCTTTGAGCCGGTCGATTTCCTTTTGTTGCTGCTTCCACTGCTCGTGTTGGCGATCGAGGCGCTCCTTTTTCTGCTGGCGGAACTGCGTGTAGTTGCCGCGGTAGAGGGTGAGCTTGCCATTATCGAGGTCGGCGATGGTGTCAACGACGGCATCCAGAAATGTCCTGTCGTGGCTGACCAGAATCACGGCGCCGGCGTATTCTTTGAGGAATGTTTCCAGCCATTCAACCGCCTCGATGTCCAAGTGGTTTGTCGGTTCATCGAGGATAAGGAGGTCAGGGCGTGTAAGTACCAGCTTTGCGAGCGCAAGGCGGGTTTGTTCGCCTCCGGAGCAGTCGCCTACGGCTTTTTCCATATCCGATGGCTTGAAGCCAAGGCTGCGGAGCGTCCCTTCGATGGTGCCTTCCAGCTCCCAGCCACCCCGGGACTCAAAGTCATCCTGAGCGATTGTGTACGCATCCAAGGCTTCCTGAAGCTTGTCGGCATCATCCCCGGCTTCGCCCATCGCTATACCGGATGCTTCGATCGCGGCCTGTGCGGCGCGGTAGGGTTCGAGGGCAACTTCTACCTCTTCGGCCAGGGTGCGCTCTGGATGCACCGGCGCTTCCTGTTTGAGATACCCGAGGCGGCGTCCGGCGGCAAGGCTGATGCGGGCAGTGGTCGTTCCGTTGGTGTCAGGAAGCTCCTGACCCATCAGGATTCGGAGGAGGGTTGTCTTACCACCTCCATTTCGTCCAACGAGGCCAAACTTCTGTCCGGCGGCGATCGAGAAGGTGATGTCAGAGAAGAGTTGGTCAGCGCCAAAGCTTTTGGCGAGGTTTGTAACAGTCAGGATGCTCATAAATCGTAAGCCCCGCGCAGGAGGCAGCCATCATTATAGCGGGGCGGAATCTTGTGCTGTGTTGTCAAACTTGTAGAATTTACGATGATGTATGATGACGAAATCTGGAGGACCATGTGAGATGTCTGTAAAGCAAAAGTTTGCGACACAGGTTGATCCTGACATTTTGGCAAAGGCGCGCGCAATTGCTACGTCTGAAGGTCGACAGTTTCAGTCCATCATAGAGGAAGCGCTTTCCGACCTCATTGAGAAGCGGGTTGGTACTAAGCCTAGGCCTCACGTGCTGGCTCAATATCAGGCAAGTGTTGACCGGAATTCTGAACTCTATGAGCGATTGGCCAAGTGAGGGATTACCTTACACTGGCGGATATCTTGGCTATTCATGATGATCAGATTCGCCGGTTCGGAGGTACTTTTGGCGTTCGTGATTTTGGACTAATCTAGGCTGCGATTTTTCGTCCACAGTCAGGTTATTACGATGACATCCTAGGTGAGGCAGCTGCATTGTGGGAAAGTCTGTCTCAGAATCACCCCTTTATAGATGGAAACAAGCGAGTAGCGTTTGCTGCTACGGACGTCTTTTTGAGAATTAACGGCTGGACTTTGATAGCTACTCCAAATGAAATTTATGTCCATATGATGTTGCTGTATGAATCTGGTCAGTTCAACTTTACAGAACTAAACGTCTGGTTAAAAGCAAACGTCACTTGCAAAAATGATTGACCCCGCTACGAAATATTTACCGCGCCTCAAGAACTAATCCCTCTCTTCTTTTTCATCCCCATCCACCACCGCCGCCTTGCCATCCCGGGAGAACA
>JAURHZ010000031.1 GCA_030833025.1 Armatimonadota bacterium | reverse complement strand
CCACGTTTTGAGGCGATCCGTCATTTCCGCATCCGGATAGTCCCGCTCAATCAGCTCAGCGGTGGTGACATGTGCGGTAGTGTCATCTGCTGAAAGTAACATCGCGTGACAACCTGTGAATGAGGCCGTTGCTGCGAGGATGGCAGCCGAAACGACATCCCGTAGGTCAACATAGGACCAGAGATCGCTAATATTCCAGATATTGGGCGTCGTGTCGGTGCTTGTGCGCCAAGAAGCGTAGGAACGTTCCGATGCTACATACACAGGGCGTAGCAATGCTATATCCAATTTATGGTTGCGGGCATAGTGGTGTGCGGTCGTTTCGACCAGATGTTTAGCCAGCTGGTATGCATTCACCGTTTGTACGGGATAGGTATCGTCGCCTGGGAGGTAAGCAAGTGGTCTTCGGCCAGCAAATGATCCGAATGCGTTGACCGATGAAAAGATCACTGCCCGTTTGATCCCGAGGTTTGCGCAGCTCTGAAGGACATTCCAGGTTCCCTGCGCATTCGATGCAAGGACATCATGCTCCCGACCATCTATAGGACTTGGGATTGCCCCGCAGTGGATGACATGGGTACAGCCACTTAAGATAGACAGAACATCTTCAAAGTTGGTCAAGTCAGCCTGGATGTCTACATCGCCATTGAGGTCTGTCGTCCGGACGGTCGTACCTGACTCCCTCAACGCTGATGCAATATTGCTCCCGATTTGACCTGCAGCACCCGTAATCAAAACGATTGATTCTGCTGGAAATGGGTTAGCGGACATCTGCCTGACGCCTTGCTTCTGCGACGGTGATACCTGCGGCAACTGTGACATTCAGGGAGTCTGCGCCGGTCGTTGGCGACATCGGGATACGTACCAATGTATTTGCAACATCCATGACGGCTTTTGAAATGCCATTCTGCTCATTACCCATGACAATTGCAAGCGGGCGCTGGCTGAGGTCAACTTCGTGGAGGGATACATCTGTATTCCCAGTAGTCGCGCAAATCGTCACGCCTCGCTCACGAAGCTTACCAAGCGTATCAGCAAGGTTTGCTGTGATGGCCACTTGAGTTCTCAGAATCGAACCCGTGGTTGAGCGGACACTCTGCCGCGACCATGGATCCACGGATGCACTATCGAGAAGGAGGGCCTCGCAGCCAAGGGCATCTGCGATGCGAATCATCACACCTACATTGCGCGGATCCTGAATCGCTTCGCCGCACAGAATGATGCCTTTGGAATCAGCAAGGCCCTTTACACTGGTACGGAGCTGGTCGGCAACCGCAACAGCCTGACATGGTGTTGCGTAGGAGTTCCCTGTAAGGTCTGTGATCATCGCAGGCGGAACGATATAGGTGACAAGCGTCTTACCTTGAATCGCCTGTGCAAGCTCTTCGTGACCTTGTTGCGTCACAAAAAGGGTGTGGACCTGTGACTGCGACTGACCAAGTGCCTGTTCGACTAAATCGACACCTTCCACCAGATACCGACGCTGCTCGGTGCGACCTGCATGTTTTAGGAGTGTTAGAGCCTGTTCAAACGCTGGACTTTTCTTACTGGAGAGTGAGTGTGACATATCGTTTCAATCTATCGCATCCTCGTATGGAAACAGATTATCTGGATGTGGCTTCATCATTTACGCACTGTGATATTCTTCCGGTGTGACCTGGGCTGCGCTTGCTGTATTCGTATCACAGACAGCACTTCCTCAAGTGAACTTGCCAAGGCAAGCTCCTGATGCTCGAAGTCCCAGAAAACTTTCCGGACCGAATCAGGTTCCTAGTCAACGCGGGCTACTTCCGCCACGGCAGAAACTCGGTCAGGATGAGCTGATTGGCAGTGTCCAGGATGCCATCAAGCGTGACCCTTGGGTGTACCCGATTGCTGACCAGCTACGCTTCGAAGCGGACGGATCGATTGTCGCAAGCGGGAATGTCCTTGTCAAAACCGTCAATCAAACCATCCAAGCGCAGCGCTTTCGTTATGACCCGGTTACAAAGATCGCATCACTAAGCGGTGATATTCACTATTTAGAAGATGGCATTCGTATCGATGCCGAAGCGATGGCTGTCAATGTTGATAGCTATGACTTTGATGCACGGGAAGCTAAGGTTGTTATCGATGCATCCCGTACTGGGGGGACCAGCCTTCAAGCGATGCGCTTTTCTGCTGCACGTGCCCGTCGTACCGGGAAAGTCATTAATGCGGAGGACGGTGTCTTTACAACGTGTGACATCGTAGTTCCCCATGGCGACATCGGCTTTTCGTCAGCAATGTTGATCGCCGATGAGCGCCTCGTCCTTCGTAATGCAACGATACGCAGGTATGAGCGCCGTGTTGCTGCGATTCGCCACTTGTCCGTACCACTCAAGGAAAAACGTCCTGGGGGCTGGCTCCCGGCGTTTGGCCGCACCAACGAAGAGGGCTACTTCATCAAGGCTGCGATTGGCTATGCGGTAGCTGCGCAGCTTCCGGGTTTATTGCGTGTCGACCTGATGGAACGTAAGGGTATTGGCCTTGGTTTTGATCAGGTTTATCGGTATTTAGGGGCATCACCTGGCGCCGGGCGCCTCGTTGTTTATGATCTTCAAGACAATAATCGTGGTGTCCACAATCGTAACATCCGTTTTGAACACGAGCAGCGTGTGGGCGAGCTGGACTTCAGGCTCAATTCAGATCAAAGCAGTAACTCGTATCAGAGCGCCATCAGCGGGTCACAGACACGCTCGAATGGCATCACTGTGCTCCGGCAAAGCCCAGCTCGACCGTTCAATCTCACCTTTGTTGATGGACTTTCTGGGTCATCGTTTGCAAAAAGCGGAACACGGACACTGACGACATCACAGGGATTCAAAATCGGAAATGACTTCACCGGGAGTGTGAAGTACTCGAGTATCGCAAATCAAACATCCAGTGGGACGGTTGCTGCACCAACGCTCGCGAAATCACAACGTGAGCTCGCTGAGTTGACGGCGCGTGGTGTGGTTGGCCCCTTCGATGCACAGCTTCAGGCAAACCGTAACCTTTCAAACAAAACGAGTGGCCAAAGTGGTACATCCGCCTTTTTTGGTGGCACGGAGCGGCTCCCCGAAATCCGCCTACAGCTCAAAAAGCCACCTACGGAGCTTGCCGGTGTCCTTCAATCTGCAACACTTGGTTACGGTCGATTTCTTGAGAGTAGTCTACGTGGTGGCCTTCCGCAGGCAGTTGGGACGAACCGCTTTCTGGCGGATATTAATGCAAAGCCTATCGAGCAGAAGATCGGCGCTGCACAGTTTCGCTCCAGTAGTCGATTCTTGCAGACCATTTATGATGGCGGTGTAGCAGCACAGTATGTGCTTGACCACTCGACGACACTGGGATCCGGCGGAGAGGATGGGGCAGGTTGGAATCTGACTTACCGCTATAACCGTCCGTACGGCGGTGTTCCTGTTGGATTTCGCCTTGATAGAACCGGCTCGAGCAATATTGTCGCAGCCAGCCGAACCTTTGCGACAGACCGCTTAAGTGCATCGTTTGGCACCGCGTTCGATATTGAACGCAGCCGGGAGCCCTTGTTTCCGGGAAGCCCTCGTAGGCCATGGACAAACCTTCAGGCACAAGTTTCCGGTGTGATTTCGCCGCGGCTTGCGGCCAGAACGCAGATAGCTTGGGATCCGAACACCAAGTCGCCAGTTTCGATGCAATACGGAATCCAGGCCGAGCTTGCACAGCAATTCTTCTCTGATATCGCGTTGTCCTATGAGCCAAGACTGCATCAGTGGACACAGCTGGCTGGGCGTCTTGGTGGATGGGTCTTTGGCAGGGATACCCGAATCATGTCCCAGCTCTCCTACAGCGGTTTCAGCAAGAAGTTTGACTATCGTTCCCTTGCGGTCGAACATGCATTCCACGACTATGTGCTGACCGTCGCTTACATTGACCAGCCATTTGGTTTTCGTAGCGAAAAAGGCATCAATGTCGGTCTGCGGTTACGCGCATTCCCGGTCGGAGATATTCCGCAAACAGGCCGGTTTGGTACGGCACGGGATGCAGGATTTGGCGGTTTTGGTGGTCAGTATGGCTTGCAGGACCCATTCTTTACCAGTGGGCAGGGGATGTCTGGTGTTGGCGGGATGATGGGCGGAGCGAATCGCTTCTAGTTAGCCCGATGTTCGTTGTAAGTGTCTTGATGGAATCCACCACCCAGCACTCTGTGCAGTGGTTGGAAGGGAATATCCAAGTTCTGCAAGGTATGGAAAGTTAAAGTCATGCACCACGGTGGGAATGCTATCTTTGACCTTGGATGGTGCATAGCGGACCTGTGGGTCTTCTGGGCGACGGATACTTCTTGATCGAATCGGCGCGGACTCTAATATTTCCGCGATAGCCGGAAGCGGACTATCTCCTGCGCCGACATTGATTGACAGGACTGGGTCGTGAGTGTCAATAGAGCAGGACATCCGACCGAAGGTGCCGGTCAGCGGATTACCTTCCACGTAGCGGTCAATACGAGCATAGTCCTCTTTACGGTACCAAGCGATGAGACCTGGCAGCCAGTGGAGGTTGCCATTCCAGCGCTTGATGATGTCAATCGTGACAGCTGTATCAGCAAAGTCAACGACGCCAACCTCCGCAAAAGCCTGTTGTTCTTCAGCGAAGCGGGTGCCGAGAGGATGCCAAGATTGGGTTGCGATGGTCAATAAAAGCGTCTTGGATGCTCCAGTGCTATCCGTCGATAACCACGCTACTTGGAGGATGTCCTGCTGGGAAAGCTGTGCTGGTGGTTTCACTTTGCCTTGTTTCCGCGCACGGAAAATGGATCGCTGACCGATGGCGGAGCGGGTTCAACTTCTAAACCATCCATAAAGCGCTTATCACCTGTCGGTGTACTGGGGACTTCGAGTGTGGATGTTACAGGTGCATCCTGAACTGTCGGCTCCATTACAGCTGTTTCAATGACCTTTTGTGCAACTGGGCCTTTTGGCGATATCAGTGCAATCATGAGCGTAAGAGTTATCGCGACAAATGCTGAAACCAGTGAGAGCATAGTAAAGTCCACACCTGAAGACTTTTTCTCGCGTGGCAGACTTGAGACTGATGAGCGCTGATTGTGTTCACGTGTCAGAGCGCCGATTGTGTAGCCATTGAACTCACCGTTGGTTTCGTGCTCTGATGTCTGTTGCTTAATGGCCATCTCTGTGGACGTATCTTACCAGCGATAGAATCCGGTTATGGCACGCGAAAATAGCACAAGTGGATCAGGTAGAGCAGAGGACCAGCGACTCCGAGGTATTTCCCGCTCCCTACTGATTGCGGTTGGTGGAACCGGGCATCGGGTGTTACTCGATATCAGGCAACGAATGATCCAGAAGTACGGATCTACAGACCATGTTCCGATTGTTTCGTATCTCCTTCTGGATACGGATGAAGCAATCTTTACATCAAACCCCAACTTCTCGGAGGCCGCTAACCTTCCAAGTGCAGACAAAATACACACATCGGTGCATGGCGTTGATCAGCTCCGGCAGAACTTGCATCAATATCCGCATTTGCGGGATTGGCTTGACCCCCGGACGCTGAGCGGAGACATCGCGCAGGGAGCAGGCGCCGTGCGCGCACGCGGACGGCTTGCGTACTTCTGGAATTACGAGAAGATTTCAAGGCGGATTGAAGAGAAGTACACAGAGATTACAAAGGATGCCAGTAAAGCCGCAGCCATGCGCCGCGGGTTGCAGGTCTCCGAAGGTGTCACGGTCTATATCGTGGGAAGCCTTCTAGGAGGTACGGGCTCGGGGATGTTCCTCGACCTTGCGTACACGGTACGACAGCTGTTGAAGAGCCAGCCGATGTTACAGGTTGTTGGCATTTTTACTGTGCCTCCACATACGGCTGCGGCTGCTGTGGATAACCGTCCGAATGCCTATGCGAGCCTTTTGGAGCTCAACCATTACTCGGAAGCAAACACGGAGTTTACGGCGCAATATCGTCCGGACCAGCCTGGCGTCGTCAGCATTGACCCGCCATTTCGGTACACCTATCTCGTCGATACCAGCTCACCACGGGCTAACTTGGGAACCGTTGACAAGCTCGTCGAAATGATTGGGCATTCCGTTTTTCTGGATCTGACGAGTGAATTTCAGCGACAAAAGAAGTCGAACCGGGATAACTTTGATCAGTTCCTGACCCAGCCGGATGAGCTCGGTTGTCCACAAAATTTCATGACAATGGGCCTCTCAGCCATTCATTTCCCACGGGAAAAGGTCTTGGAAGCATGTGTCAACCGCCTCGCTGGTCATATCGTGCGGCGCTGGACGCAGCCACTTGACCGAATTGGCAATGTCGGCGGCTTCACGGATGAAGAAATGCGACGCCTTGGTCTGACCATCGATTCGCTCGAGCAACAGCTACTGGCTGCAGGTCCAGACACCGGTGAGTCACTCCGCGATCGTGCCATAAGTTACTGGTCTTCAGCGCACCAACAATACCAGCTCAATTATCCAAGCCATGGCCGCGTAGTCGACTTCCTTGGTGTCCGCCAGCGGGATCTTGAAGCGCGCTATGTCGATACTGACCCTAATCCAGATCCGACGGCAAAGCAGCGGGCCAACCTCGGGGATGACACTTACCAAATGCAGCAGAATGTCCGGGATGTCCTGGCTGCGAAGGAAGCTGCTCTGCGTAGTTTCGTCGCCGAATGCATCAATCATCCGCACCGCAGACATGGAGTTGCACGGAGTTTTCTGGAGCATGCTAATGAGCGTTTCCGCCACGGCGTAGTCGAGTGGACCCGGCGACGTGAGCAGATGCAAGTTGAGCTTCCTGAAGCGGCATCGATGCGCGACCAACAGTTAGGGCTGATCACTGAGTTTGCACGTGACCCTGCTCTTATGCTTATCCCTGGCGCAAAGCGTAAGGAAATAGATGAGCGTGTCGACACGTATCTTTCGCATGCGCGCCGCTGGGCTGCAACATTTCTCGAAATGCGCGCGGCCGACCACGGTACTTACGTGCTTATTCGTTTGCAGGAGACGGTTGAGGCGCTCAAGGCAGAACTCGATGCTTACATCGAGCTGATGCGGTCCCTCGAGGCAAAGTTTATCAAAGCGGAGCAGCATGCAATGGATGCTCCCGTAGATGTAAACGGTTTAGTGATTTTCCAGCCAGGGCGCCGTGTTGAGCAGGAGGATGGAACGGTTACCTTTGAAGGTGGCGACATCGATGCGCGCTTTGCGGCATACGTCGGGGATGCATCCGATGCTGGAAACGCAGCCGTCTCTGCGGCGGCAGCACGGGCCCTCGAAGCGCTTGGTGCTTCTGGAAGCATCTACAATGTGCGCTCAGCGGATATGACTCGGCTTCGCGATACCTTGCAAGCGGAGTGTCGACGTGTATTCACCGCTGTGGGCGACGAAGCCGTTTTGGATAAGCTGTTCGAGCGCTTCGGTGCTACGCCAGACCGAGCAATTGAAGAAATGCGCCGCCTACACGGACTTTCACAGCCATTTCTGCATATCAAGGAAAATGCTCCTGGATACGTCCATCATGCCAACAAAGAGCAGACAATTATTGGTGTGATGAATGGTGCGGAACCCCGCTCAGAAGCGGAGCATCAGTTCCATGATCTGCTCAAGAAGAGCGCACAGGGCATCCGGGACGGGCAGATTACCAACTCTGCTGAACCGCATCAGGTTCTGTTCCTGCGGGAGCGTGCTGCATTTCCATTGCGGCTGCTGGAGGGGCTTGAATCGTATCGTTATGCCTATGAGCAGGTCAAACTGCAAGGTGCTAGTGCGAACCCAATGCACACGCGCCGTGATGTCCGTGAATGGAATCGCATCGCACCGCCGAGCTCAGAAGATCAGTGGGCTGCTTGGTCCACATTTGTGCTCGCATGGTCACTGGGTATCGTTTCGGAAATTTCTGAAAAGATTTACACGGCCGTCGGGCAATCCGAAAAGATTCGGTTTGTTGCTGATTATCAGGACCAGTTTGGGATGGCTCGTCAGGACCCACTCGGTGGTTTTGACACGGTTCCACAGGGTGCTGCCAGCTTACAGGCCGAGCTTGTCGAGCAGGTCAGTGCCCGGCGTGTTCCACTAGATGCACGCACGCTGGTACTTGGTCTCTGTGATGACCATGCGCTCATGACTCATTTGACGCGTGCAGTAGAGTCTCGTGTTAATCTGGACGGAAGCCAGGAAATTGGGTACATCCTGAGAGAATTCGCTAATACTGCGGCATCCCGCTTGCCTCGTACATTGGTGCGGCCGCTGCAGGAAGCCATCACCGGTGCTCTGGAGAAAATGCAGTTCAATCCAAACCTGCCGCGTACGGTTGTGTATCCTGCACAAAATACTGCCCCTGCACCCGTAGTTGAGGTTACACAGCCTGTTGCCGCAGTCAAAGGAAGTGGGAGTGAAATGGACTTAACGGCCAGACTGCAGCGCTTGAAGTCGCTCAAAGATGCTGACTTAATCTCGGACGAAGAGTTTCAGGCTCAGCGACAACGAATTTTGGCGGAGCTGTAAATGCCAAGGTGGTTTGATATCAATCCAGAAGGCGCAGTGACGCAAGATGACTTTCTGCGCTTTGAAGCCGTTGCTGGGTACGCCTTACCGTTGGAACTTCGTGAGCATTTGGTAATGGCGAACGGCGGATACGCAGAGCCATCCGGTTATGTTGTGCCACATCCAGATGGGCGTATCGATGTCCGCCAGGTGGATTGTTTCTTAGCGCTACATGGTAATCACTGGGATGGCGAAGTACCGGATGCGTATCGCAGGCGACCTTTATTGGACGTGTTGGCAGATTTGCAGGATGAATTCCCCGATGAATCAATGGTTCCGTTTGCGTTGGATGCCTTTGGCGGTGTGCTCGCTGTAATGATTGATGGTGGAGCCCCAAAACAAGTTGTTCTGATCACTCCGGATGGAGAGGATCCATATAATGTGGCTCCATCGTTTGCAGCGTTTCTGGAGAACTTACATTGATATTAAATGGATCGTCCGATGTGTTCGCTGTTTGGGGATGCCCAGTCAAGCATAGTGCGAGTCCTCCGATGCATAATGCCGCGCTCGAGCATTGTGGAATAAATGGTGTCTATGTACCTTTTGAAGTTCAGCCTGACCACCTTGCCGCAGCCGTTGCTGGAGTACGTGCTCTCGGTATCCGGGGAGTAAACGTTACCGTTCCGCACAAGGAAGCAGTTGTGCCATTTCTGGATGCCTTGACTCCGGAGGCTGAGCATCTCGGGGCTGTCAACACCCTCTACTGGGACAATGGCCTGCTCTGCGGCGATACCACGGATGGCCGCGGCTACATCGCTGCGTTGCGATCTTGTAATCTTGTTCCGGTCGCAGGGGCAACTGTAGTGGTCCTCGGTGCCGGTGGGAGCGCACGATCGGTTGCGTCTGCACTTGCTGGGATTGGTTGTAAGGTGGTCGTCGCAAATCGGACACTGGCCAAAGCTGAGGGACTCTTGTCGCTAGGGGCATCGGATATCGGAGGATATGACAGTCCAGCGGTCCTGCGGGCGCTAGCTGATGCGGCATTGGTGGTAAACACGACGACACTTGGGATGTCTCCAAATGTTGGTGTAATACCCGAAATAGATATTGATAGGCTTGCGGATAACTGTGTCGTATCTGACTTAATTTATCGCCCAGATCGTACGGAGCTGTTGATGCGTGCAGAATCGCGTGGCCTGCGGGTTCAAAATGGGCTTGAGATGCTTGTCCAGCAGGGGGCAATTTCATTCGAACGGTGGCTTGGGGTCTCCGCACCTGTTCATGTGATGCGTCAAGCGGTGCAGGAATCCATCCAAGGCGGGGTGAAGTGAACATCCACGGTCACGTATACGTCCAAACCCGCAACGGAACATACGAACCGGTGAAAGGTCAGACACAATGAATAAATTGATGACGACTCTCGTTGGTGCAACGGCAGTCTTATCCCTGGTTGCCTTCGCACAGGGCTCAGCTCTTGCGCAGCGTGGCAACGGCGGCGGCGGATTTGGCGGTGGATTCGGCGGACAGCGTGGCGGTGGCATGATGCAGATGGGCCTCAGCAGCCTTCCTGTTGATGTCTTGGTAAAGGGTCTGAAGCTCACAGACGATCAGAAGACCAAGGTTGACGATGTTCAGAAGAAGATCCGCGAAGCGCAGCGTGCTGCATTCGGTGGTGGAAACAACCCATTCGGCGGTGGTGCCGGCGGTGGCAACCGCCCAGATCCTGCTCAGCTGCAGGAAATGATGACCAAGATGCAGGAAGAGCGCAAGAAGAATGACGCTCAGGTCGAGGCTGTTCTGACCGATGATCAGAAGAAGGCCCTTCCAGCATTCCTCAAGGATGTTCAGGCCTACCAGTCCGCTCAGCTTCCATTGGCATTGATCGGTGACCTCAAACTTACCGAAGACCAGAAGACCAAGATTGCTGCTGTCGTAAAGCAGGTTCAGACCATCTCCCAAGAGAAGATGCAAGAAGCACGCGACAATCAGGATTTCCAAGCGATTCGCGAAATCATGACGCAAACCCAGACAGCGCTCAAGGATAAGACCCGTGCGCTCCTCACCGCTGATCAAAAAGCAATGGTTGAGAAGTACGAGAAGGAAAATCCTAACCAAGGCTTCGGCGGCCGAGGTGGACGTGGCGGAGCTCCAGGTGCACCTGGAGCGGGTGGCCAAGGTGGTCGTGGCGGCCGTGGTGGCAATGGCGGTGGCAACCCACCTCCAACCCAAAACGGTAACGGAGCTCCACCTCCACGCTTCTAATTTCTTAGCGAGCAAATACAAAGTGTCTGCAACATTCTGTTGTAGGCACTTTTTTTGTTTGAGGTACAAACCTCGTATTTCAGGAATGTAAATACTAAGGCAGTGCTTCCACTTCCCAGCACTGGTCGAAAATCCACCTTAGTAATCTGTCGTAAACAACACTTAGGAATGGTGGTTAGTCGAAAATGCAATGAACCTTTACGGTCAATGCGCTGAGAGTGGGGGATACTGATAGAACTTTGTTTGGTGAGGCTGACCATGGTTCTTGACAATGAGGTAGCTGCCTTTCGTGCGCATGTTGGTGCATTCTCGATGTTGCAGGTTAATGCTGGTACGAAGGGCATCTGTCATCCAAAAACGACGGCCGCACTTCTTGAATGGACCCGGCGCGTTGAAGACGATGGCTACGCTGGCTACGTTGCGGCCCAAGAAGCGGCTCTCACAGCACGAGATCGCCTAGCGGCTTTTTGTAACGCCAAACCGACTGAGATCGCTTTCACTGGCAATGCAACCGTATCCCTGAACATCGCGATGGATCTTCCGTGGCACCGCTGGGATGCTCCAGTCGATGTCCTGATTTCCGACCATGAGTATCCCGCTACTAACATGGTCTTTGGCTACCTTCAGCAACGTGGGAAGATCCGGATTGTTCGATATGGACTCTCAACGGACACCGAAACGCTGATCGAAAATCTTGAGAAGGCACGTACGCCGAATACCAAGGTGATGGTTTTATCCCATGTCTGCTGTAACACCGGTAAGCGCACCGATGCCACCGCCGCCAGCGCGTGGGCAAAAGCAAATGGGATTATGTCTTACATCGATGGTGCACAGGCACTTGGCCAAGTACCCGTGGACCTCACAGCAATGGGGTGCGACCTCTACATCACAAATGGTCACAAGTGGCTTGGTGGACCAAACGGTGTAGGACTTCTGTATGTCCGTGATGGCTTTGAAGATGAAATGTGGCCTGTGCACGTCGGCCACGGGATGATGCCGTTTACGCCGGACAACGAGTACAGCGGAGAACCGGTTTTTGCTCCGGGGGCGCATCGCTTTGAGCTCATGGCCACACGTCCGGCGCAAACGTTCGCGACGATGCATGCCGCACTCGATGTCATTGCTGAGCTGGGTCTTGAGCGAATTCGGGAACGTCAGGAGCTGCTATCGGCCTACATCAAGAAGCGTGTTCTCGAGCAAACCAACCGCTTTGAGCTGTTGTCACCGCTAACATTTGATGCATCCAGTGCGCTTGTCAGTATCCGCATTAATGGTGTCACTGGTGCTGAAATAAATGCCTTTGCAGGAAAGGTCCTCGACGAAAAGCGGGCTTTTCTACGTCCGGTGCCTGAGTTCGATGCCTTACGTATCTCGGCAGCCTATTACAATATCGAAGATGATTATGAGCGTCTTTGGGACCTCCTCGCTGAATTGAAAGGTTAAGACAATGCAGCTCTATTTTCTGAAAGTTGCTGGCCAGCTAAATGGCCCATTTACACTTGCGCAGCTCCGTACGATGATCACCAATGGCGTTGTCAATCGCCAGTCGATTCTCGTGGATGAATATACGAAGCGAGAGGTGGAAGCAGGGGACATTGTTGCGCTGTTTGATGATGCCGTCGATGTGATGAAACATGAGGCTGAAGCTGAAGTGGTAGCTGCCATGATGGATGCACAAGCTGCACATCCAGATCCCGCATACGATGCCCTTCGAAACGCTGATATGCCGGCGTCGAGCATGGCATATCCGCTTGCCATCAACTTCAAGTTGATTTCCTGGACGCAGGACATCCGGATGAATGATGCAACAGGTCGTAGTGTAGGCTTTGTTCATCAGAAAGCACTAAAGCTTAGAGAACAGATAGAAGTGTTCGCGGATGAATCCCGTGGACGTCTAATGTATACGATTCAGGCTGATAACATCCTCGACTTCTCAGGCAGATACCGCTTCCGTGGTGCCATGGGATCCGATTTAGGCTGCATTCGCCGACATGGATTGGTATCGCTGTGGAAAGCACACTACACGATTGAAGATGCATCCGGGCGTGAGCTATTCACGATTCGAGAGTCGAATCCGTGGACTAAAGTTTTTGATTCGTTGCTTTCTGAAGTACCCATTCTCGGCATGTTCAGTGGCTACTTGTTTCACCCTGCATACGATGTTGTCGATGCTTTTGGAAATCCGGTGATGCAGCTTGCCAAACAACCAAGCTTTTTCGAGCGGAGTTATTCGGTTTATGCGCACAAACAGTCTGCCCCAGAGGATGAAGTTCGTATCCTGCTGGGATTGATGATGATGATTCTCCTTGAGAGGAGCCGAGGTTAGGCTTTTCGCCTGCGAAGGCACATACCGAGCATCGCAGCAAGGCCGACGCCGGTAAAGGCAATCGATGAAGGTTCTGGAATATCGCAGATGGTCGGAATCGGTCCTGTCGTGCAATAGAGAACAGCGGATCCGTCAATGGATGCCCTGATGTTTCCATCCGCGGTAAATCCAGGGGCAAGACTAAATGTAATGTCCTTGGATTGATTCTTCGCGATAAGGCCATCAAACCGAATCCCTGAGAGAAAATTTTCGCCACCTTGGTTTACGTAGGACACGTTGGTTGCGCCGGTAACGGAGCCTTGCACGATCGCATCGTAGACTTGCCGATCGACACCGAGAATCCAATAATTCAGATCTTGGTACTCGCGGGCAGTGACTGTATATCCCCAGAGGTAAGTTCCATTTGACTGGGGTTTACCGTATTCGAAGTTCAGAATAGATTGGGCGCTTGCACCTGAAACAAACAACCCCAGAGCAACTATGCCAGTACTTACCTTTGCAAACTTTTGGTTGATATTCATGCTATTCCGAACTCCTCGAGCATCTGCTGGATTTCCAACACGGCAGACCGAAACACATCGATGACAGTATCAATCTGCTCATCTGAAATAATCAGAGGAGGTTCAAAACGCATCACTTCCGGTGTGTTGAGTGTATAGGCAGCGACTACACCGCCCTTAACCAAGCTTCCGATAACCAATTTGCCAACATCCGCGTCAGCAAATTCTACGCCCACCATGAGACCTTTACCCCGCACATCACGCAAAATCAGGGGGAATTGCTGGCAAACGTCTGACAATCCTGAAATCAATCTTGCTCCGGCCGCAGCTGACCGCTCAACGAGTTGATCTCGTTCAATGATCTCCAGCGTTTTTAGTGCGGCGACACAAGCTGCCTGATTTCCTCCAAAGGTACTGGTGTGCAAGTATGGATTGACCGTGAAGACCTTATCCCAAACGTCTTTCGTACCT
>JAURHZ010000319.1 GCA_030833025.1 Armatimonadota bacterium | reverse complement strand
AAGCCGATGTCATCCAAGCCATTCCAGAGGCAGTGCTTGCGGAATGGATCGACTTCAAAGGATGCAGTAAAGCCATCCGGGCCGGTGACTGTCTGCGTTTCCAAGTCAACGGTTACCTCTGAGCCTGGATTTGCCTTCAGAATCCCGAGGAGGGTGTCAACTTCGGACTCGGTCAGGATGACAGGAAGAATGCCGTTTTTGTAGCAGTTGTTATGGAAGATGTCAGCATAGCTCGGTGCAATCAATGCACGGAAGCCATAGTCAAGCAATGACCATGGCGCATGCTCACGGCTGGACCCGCATCCAAAGTTCTTGTTGGCAACGAGAATTTCAGCACCTGCGAGACTTGCAGCATTGAGCTCAAAGTCAGGGTTGGGTGTCGTGCCATCCTCAAGGTAGCGCCAGTCGAAGAAGAGATACTGACCAAAGCCAGTACGCTCGATACGCTTTAGGAACTGCTTTGGAATAATCTGGTCGGTGTCCACATTGACGCGGTCGAGGGGAGCAGCAATCGATGTGACAGAATGAAACGGAGTCATGCCTAAATAATAACGCCCGGATGCATCCCACGCACCAAATGTTCCAGCCGTTGCGATGGTGATAGAGGTTTTAACGCGATGCGCCGCATCGGGAAGTCAGCATTCCCAACAGAAATTTCTAAAGGCTGGATTACGTAAATGTTACATTCGCACCGTTTGGTGCAAAGCGCTCGCGCATGATTTCGATAGCCTCGGCATTTGCATCCACTAAAATTGCATCCCGGCCGTGTGCCAGACAGCTCGCACCCAGTGTTCCACTGCCAGCGAAAAAGTCAGCACATAGCGCTCCGGGCGCGCTGTGTACTGTCACGATGCGATCGATGATTGCCCGTGGTTTCTGCGTTGGATAGCCCGTTTTTTCCTTGCCAGTTGGGCTGACGATGGTGTTCCACCAGACATCCGTTGGGATCTTCCCCCGTTCCGCTTTTTCTGCACCGACCAGACTTGGTGCCATGTACGGGATACTGTCACTAGCATCCAAATCAAATGTGTAATGATCTGGGTCACGCGTGTACCAGAGGATGTTGTCGTGTTTGGGAGCCCACTTGCGTGTCGGTCGTCCGCCGTAGTCATAAGACCAAATAATCTCGTTTTGGAAGTTCTTTCGCCCGAAGATCTGATCACACATCACCTTCGCGTAGTGCACCTCCCGGTAGTCCAAATGCAGGAAAAAGCTGCCATCCGGGGCCAAAATATCAACCATCAACTCAATCCGCTCACGCAGGTAGGCGATGAAATCATCCCCGAAGCTGTCATCGTAGGATGCGCTCTCAATGGCTTCTGTGCGATAACGGCGTCCGGCAAAACCAGTCCGGTCACCATCACTATCGGCGATGCTACGCATCCGCTGGCGGTGTTGTACCTTCCCGGTATTGAATGGCGGATCTACATAGATCAAATCGATGGGTTTACCGCTGTACGTCTTCAGGAATGCAAGGTTATCGGAGTGGTGGATGCTGATCGTACTCAATTGACAACCTTCTTTATTGTAGGCAGTGGATTTCCATTTGCCTTCCAGAATGCGATGACCTTTTCAACCAGAGCATCCCGGATACTTGGTTCTGCGGCCGAAAGCTCCTGCCGTTCACCGCGGTCGTTTTTCATATAGTAAAGCTCCACCGCTCTGTTTCCAGGGACATTGGTTGCGCCACCATCCAGTAGCCACTCTTCATGGTACACAAACAGCTTGTAGTCATCCTTGCGAATTACGGTCACGGGACGCGTGCGGAAAATGGGATCTCTCCCGCGTAACACTGGTGTATCCAGATACCCAGGGAAGTGCCAGAAAATCGCTCGCTCTCCTTGTAGTTCGCCTCCATCAAAGGTTGGGACAAGCGATGTACCATCCAGCTTCCAATCGGCATCTATCTTGGCACCCGCGATTTCACAGAGCGTTGGAAACAGATCAACGAGCGATACCGGTGAGTAGCAAGTCGCACCCGATTTGGTGTGTGCTGGCCAGTCGATGATTAATGGGACCCGAATTCCACCTTCGTAATAGCATCCCTTGTTTCCACGGAGGGGTTCCTGTGATGACTGTTGGGTAGCGCCATTATCGGATGTAAAGATGACGACGGTTTCCCGTCCACGCGGAAGGTCACGGATTTGTTTGATGAGCGAACCAACGGCATCGTCCAGATCTGCCAGACACGCAGCATACTTCAGCTTTTGGCCAGTCAAGCCGGTTTTCTGCAGGCGCTCCAGTGTTGCTGGTCTTGCTTCGAGAGGTGTGTGGATACCGTGATACATCACGGCTGCAAACCATGGCGCATCCTTGCGGCCACCTGCCCAGGTAAGGACATCCTCGTTGGTGGTGTACATCGCCTTAGGATCGGCGTTTCCCGTGATCCCTCCGGATGCGGGGCCCTTTCGTGACATGGAAGCATCCCGGAACACGGAGAAGCCCTGTTGTAGTGGCGTTGCGCCATCGGGTCCTCCAAGATGCCATTTGCCAAAGAGGGCTGTTTCGTACCCAGCGGACTTGATGGCTTTTGCTATCGTCGGGGCATTCGGGGCAATTCCGCTCTTGTTCGGCACAGGCTCAAGCCGCATTTCATCCACTGGTCCACGCTTTGTGCTGTCGACTGCGTAGACTCCGTGGCGTGCTGTGTACTGGCCACGCATCAGGGATGCTCGACTGGGTTGACAGTTTGCGGCGGCGGCATAGCCTTGTGTAAAGACAACACCTGCTTTGGCAAGTGCATCTATATTCGGTGTTTTGAAAGCCCCTTCGTTATAGCCGACATCCTTCCAGCCAAGGTCATCTGCGACGATTAGGAGAATGTTTGGCTTGTCCGCGGCACGTAGGGGGCCAACTCCTAAACTGAAACCAAGCAGGACAAATAGGAATTTTAATATGGTAGAGAATTTCACTTTGCATTCCCAGCAGAGAATCGGTCATCCGCGACGATGAGGAGAATGTTTGGCTTGTCCGCTGCG
>JAURHZ010000318.1 GCA_030833025.1 Armatimonadota bacterium | reverse complement strand
CGCATGTTGTGAATGATGTGCTCGAACGCATCGATGCAAATATGGAGCTCAGCATCCGTACCTTCGATGGCCAGCTCATTGTTGCTGACCGCAAAACGATTCAGGTGGATGGCGACAGTGCGTTGAAAAATGCTGCAAGCGTTACCCTTCCGGGATTTATTGCAGACTCACCTGAGGAGGTTTATGCGGAAGCGCGCATTTCCGCTGGAAATCAGCTAATCGCACATTCGACCATCCTTTTGGCAGAGCCCAAAACGCTTCGAACGGGCAAGATAAAGCTAAATGTAAGCGTGGATGCAGCCGGTGCAATATCGATAAGAACTGAGCGCTTCGCTCCGTTTGTAGTGATCAAGGCAAACGACGAAGCGGTACGTCTAAACCTCAGCGACAACGGCTTCCATGTGTGCCCGGGTGAAGTCAAGATTGTGAATGTGACCGGCGTGCCAGCTGAGAACATTCTCGATGCGATTACCATAACGGCATTCGAGCGCTAGAACTGCTTGCATCCAGTGGGGGTTTGTGGTTAAGTTTCAGTATTACTTTGCCCGGCAAAGTTAAACTGATATGAGCAAGCGAACCCCTGCTGTCCTTCCGGTCGATATCGATTCTGACCGCCTACCGAAGCATATTGCTATCATTTGCGATGGCAATGGACGTTGGGCGCGTGAACGCGGGATGCCGCGCCTGCTTGGTCATCACCAGGGCTATCAAAGCGTTCGTGAAATCGTCCGCTCAGCGAGCGATTTCGGGATTGGTGCGCTGACGCTCTACGCGTTTTCAACAGAGAACTGGAGCCGTCCAAAAGATGAAACGGACGGCTTAATGTCCCTTTTTATCGAAGGCGCTAAGCGTGAGCTGCTTGAGCTCCATGCGAACAACGTCAAGATGATGTTTAGTGGTGACCTCTCGACGCTGCCCAGCGCGTTGCAGGATGAGCTAGCCCGACATATCGAGCTCACCCGTGACAACACGGGTCTTGTGCTAAATATTTGTCTCAACTACGGCGCCAGGGATGAGATTTTGCGCGCGACGAAGCGCGCTGCTGAGCTGGTGGCAAGCGGAGCTATCACATTGGATGAGATCACCGCAGATGTTTTCAGCGATGGGCTTTACACCGCTGGATTACCAGATCCGGATTTATTAGTTCGTACGGCTGGTGACATGCGTATTTCAAACTACCTTCTCTGGCAAATTGCGTACGCTGAAATTGTTGTTGTCGACACGCGCTGGCCAGACTTCCGCACGCCTCAGCTGGTTGATACCCTGCGCGAGTTTCAGCGCCGTGACCGGCGCTACGGTGGTGTTGTAAATGTCCGCGGGGCTGCCAAGCCTTAAGCAGGCTTACTGGTTCCAAGCCGCGCATTGAGGAGCCGAAGACCATTAACGGTTACCAAGAGCGCCGCGCCGACATCCGCGAGGA
Organism: Armatimonadota bacterium; assembly: GCA_030833025.1. Taxonomy (GTDB): domain Bacteria; phylum Armatimonadota; class Armatimonadia; order Armatimonadales; family Armatimonadaceae; genus CAIRTT01. Next base: position 1,573 of record JAURHZ010000318.1, on the reverse strand, counting down.
CAGCCATCCACAGCTGTACATTCCCCAATAGCGCCAGTACAAAGAAGACCGCTTTGAATGCCAATGCGATGGCGATATTTGCCCAGAGTGTACTTCTAACAAGTCGGCTTAGGTGAATGAGCTCTGGCACCAGCCGCAGATCAGGTCGAAGTAAGGCGACATCGGCGATTTCAACCGTGACAGCCGTTGCGGCAGTAGAAATTGCCATCCCAATATTCGACTGAGCTAGCGCTGCACTGTCATTGATGCCATCCCCGACCATCACCACGACTTCCCCACGTTGCTGCGAATGCCTTACCGCATCCTGTTTTTCAAGTGGCAGCAGCTCTGCTCGGACATCTGACATTTGCAGCGCAGAGGCAAGGCGACTTGCAGCGGCAGATGTGTCCCCCGTCAACATCGTCGACTTTAGACCAAGCGTGTTACAACGGCTCAGTGTGGCTGGCGTCTCGGGCCGAATTGCATCCTGGACAGCGATTACCGCGAGCGCTTGCCGGTCGGACATCAGGACAACCGATGTCTTACCTTCGGCCGCGAGGCGATCAAGAACGGCTTCAACATGGTCTCCACAGAGATCTTTGTCATGCACGAGTCGGTGACTCCCTATGAAGTGCATTTGACCTCGAATCGATGCGGCTACGCCCCGTCCAATGAGCGCTTCAAAGGTATCCAGTTCATCAGGTGTGCACTGATGCCGTGTTGCGCAGTGCTGCACGATGGCCGCTCCGATTGGGTGCTCACTCGGATAGTTGACGCTTGCGGCGAGGTGGAGGGCATCATCGGTGGAGAGGCCATCGACAAGCGGAACGATGTCCGTAACGACGGGTTTACCCGTCGTCAATGTGCCAGTTTTATCAAAGGCGACCATGGTTGCGGCGGCGATGCTTTCGAGGATTCTTCCAGAGCGAACCAGCGCGCCGGCGCGGGCGGCTGCGGTAAGCGCGCTGACAACAGTTACCGGAGTCGAGATGACAAGTGCGCAAGGGCAGGCAATCACGAGGAGGACAAGTGCCTTGCTTATCCACGGGATGAACGGTTGTCCGGTCACGAGTGGCACAATGCATCCAAGGATGAATGCAATCAGCACAACGACGGGCGTATAGATTGCCGCGAAGCGGTCTACGAGACGCTCGGTTGTTGCTCGGTCACCGGCGGCTTCGCGGACAGACCGAATAAGCCGGTCCATGGTTGTATTTCCAGCAGCCGCGGTGACTTCCATGATGAAGGTACCGGTTGTATTCGATGTCCCGGCGGATACGGAGTCTCCCGTTGTAACCGTTACCGGGACCGGCTCGCCGGTCAGCGCGGATGCGTCGACATCGGAGATTCCCGCAACGATGGTGCCGTCAAGCGGGATTATTCCGCCTGGGCGGATGCGTATCCGGTCACCGGTGGCGACAAGATTCGTTGCGACACTGATCACCGATGTATCGGATTGGATCACTTCACATGTTTGAGGAGCCGATGACAAAAGTGACTTTATGGCATTTCCAGCTCGGCGCAGGCTAGCAGCTTCAATCGCTTCAGAGAGCGCAAAGAGGCTTACTGCCATCGCGGCTTCCGGGTATTGACC
>JAURHZ010000317.1 GCA_030833025.1 Armatimonadota bacterium | reverse complement strand
ATCGCCGATTATCACTTTTAACAATTGTGCGATGTTTCTGAGTTGTGCAGAATGTCCGCATGCCTACCTACCGACCATCAGCATCCATTTTTCGTCGCAGCCTCCGAGCTAAAAATGCAGCAGAACCCACGCCTACAGTACTCGCTCAGCGCTTTGCTGTAGCGTACCGTGGTGGTGACAAACAGCTTGCAGAAAAACTGCACACTGAGCTGTTCAACCTACACTTTTACAAAGTTCAGCTATTTTGTGAACGTCGGATTTTGCGGATGCAAACAACGCTTGCCATCTTTGAGGCAGAGGACATCGCGATCGAAGCGTGGGCAGCTGTCGTTCAGCTGATGCAGAAAAGCCAGCTGGAGATTAAGTCGGACAACCACTTCATCCGGCTGCTCTTCAAGACCGCAAAGCATCGCTTTCTGGATAGGCTTCGACGGAATGTGCACCGCATTGCGACAGTCGCCTTAGAACGTCCATCATCGGATGGCAGCTACATCGTGGAGCAGGATACCCAGCTTGCGCATGCGACATCGGATCGGCCCGCATGGCTGAGTGACAATCCGACTCTTAACTTGCTCCAGTGTCTCTTTGCTAGCGAAATCAGCTTTATAAATGCCTGTGCAGGGCGCCCTAGGCGTCGTGCCAAGGTTTATCAGACCGCGATTATGTATTTGCTGATCACGGAAACGATGGTCATCGAAACCGATATCCCATCGCATATCCCCTACATGCTGGCTGCGTGCGGGTTGCAACAAAGGCATTGGGATGCTTTTCTCGCTGCGATGGGGCTCTGTGAATACCCTGACCCGGACACAATTTTGGCGGCCGTCAACATCGTCTTTGGGACCAACATCAATTCGCGGAGGTCAATCGCTGTGCTGAAATATGAATTTACGCAGATGATTTCGCTACCGAGCCGCCGCCATGCTGACGGGGCATCATCCAGTGCGATGTTGACACCTGCACCGCCGCGCGGTCGGCGCATCCGCAACGCTGTCCGGTCTTCATCAGCTGATGTAGCGAGCACTAGCCCCCAGCAAGAAACTCCCGGGCGAGCTGCTCGGCGCGAATCACATCTGTTGGCGCGAGCTCGCCATCCACAACCAAACCTTCAAGGTAGCGCTTGACCGTGCCAAGCCACGGACCCGCCGGCCGCCCCCCGGCGAGACGCATCAACATTTGTCTTGACTGTCTTGGGAGATTCACCATTCTTTGATAGGCTACTGGTTGATTCGGTTCTGAGAAAGTCGCATACAAATGGACAAAACGCTCTATGGCCAAGTGCAAACGCTTTACACGAGGTCAGGTCTAGTAAGTTATTCCGTTGATATAACGCACCCTGGATTAGCGAAACACAGAACGATTAAGGCGCCAAATGTTCCGCTCTTACAACAACTTGCGACCAGCGAAGGTGACAAGTGGAATAGTGCGTGGTTACTTCAGCAGCAAAAATTGTCTGAGGTAAAGGCTAAGCAAGCTGGAAATGACACAGCTAGTCGACGAACACAAGAAGCACTGGCGTTGATGAACAATATCTCAACGACACTTGCACAAACGCTGAAGCGCAATGATGCAATCAATTGGGATGAGCTAAAAAAGCGACTTCAGTACCCAGAACCTGCTCCGAAGATTATCCCAACACCAACGAGACCTGTTATGCGCGAACCTCAACTTTCGCTCATGGACAAAATTATTCCCGGCCGCAAAGATCAACTTCTGAAACAGGCATATTCAGAGAATGAGTTTGCTGTTCAAGCATGGCAAACATCTGTAAGTGACATTCAAAAGCAAAACACTGAAAATTCTGATGCGTTCGCCAAACGGAAACAACAATATATCGACGAAGCAAACTCTCACAATCAGAGTGTCGATGAGCTTCGTCGACAGTATCTGTCCTGCAATCAAGCAACAATAGAACTCTACGTTGACCTTGTGCTTACCCGCTCGACGTATCCAGACTTCATGCCAAACAACTGGACTGGCGCATACCTTCCGGAATCGCGTGGCTTCGTTCTGGATTTTGAACTACCTGCGATAGATCGATTTCCAACACTCCAGGAAGTCAAATTTGTCGCCACCCGTAGTGAATTTACGGAAAAGCACATCACAGAGAAAAACGCGGCAAAACTTTACGATGACTTCATCTATCAAGTAGCCTTGCGGACGATTCACGAACTCTTCGAATCAGATGTGGCAAATGCGATTGACTTCGTTGTCTTCAATGGAATAGTGAACAGTATCAACAAAGCCACGGGTCAGGAACAGAGCGCGTGTATTGCTACTGTTCAGGTAGATAAACCGACATTTCTTGCCATAAACCTTTCCGCAATTGAGCCAAAAACCTGTTTCAAGCAACTAAAAGGTGTTTCGGCATCCACCTTGTCTAGTCTGACTCCAGTCGCACCACTTATGAGAATGGATACGTCAGATAAACGATTCGTAGAGGGTAAAGACGTAGCAAGCAATATCGATGACTCAACTAATCTCGCAGCCATGAATTGGGAAGACTTTGAACACTTGGTTCGCGAGCTGTTTGCCAAGGAATTTACAAGTAGTGGTTCCGAAGTTCGTGTTACACGTGCGAGTCGAGATGGCGGCGTGGATGCAATCGCGTTCGACCCAGATCCCATCCGAGGTGGCAAAATTGTGATTCAGGCCAAACGATACACGAATCTCGTAGATGTCTCCGCAGTGCGTGATCTCTACGGTACCGTCATGAATGAAGGCGCAACAAAAGGCATACTCGTTACAACCTCAGATTTCGGACCCGATGCCTACGCATTTGCAAACGGTAAGCCTATCAGTTTACTGAATGGTGCCAACCTACTGCATCTACTGGAGCGACACGGTCGCAAGGCTTATATCGATGTTAAGGAAGCTAAAATACTAAACGCGCAACAATCCTAACTAGACCGCTGTATCTACGGAATCTACGTCAGTTGTTTTCCCCAGCAAGAAACTCCCGGGCGAGCTGCTCGGCGCGAATCACATCTGTTGGCGCGAGCTCGCCATCCACACCCAAA
>JAURHZ010000316.1 GCA_030833025.1 Armatimonadota bacterium | reverse complement strand
CGATCGAGCCGGGCTCCGATGAATGGATTGCATCCCAGGCGATTGCCCACCGGGAATTTGCCGATGCCGACTTTACATTTGTCTACCTCGGCCATACGGATGAAGTGGGGCATCGCCACGGTTGGATGTCACAGCCGTATCTAAATGCCATCGCAGGTGCGGACCGTTGCATTTCGCAGATTCTGGATGCTTGGCAAGCCGCGGGCTGGCTGGAACACACGACGATTTGTGTTGTCAGCGACCACGGTGGCCACGAGCGGACACACGGTACCGACCACGATGATGACATCCTGATTCCGTTTATCTTGAGCGGCGCTGGTGTTAAGCGTGGAGTGTCGCTCCCGGATGACATCCGGGTCTTTGACACCTGCTGCACGCTCGCCCATATCCTCGGGCTTCCACAGGACCGAACTTGGGAAGGGCGTGTTGTTCAGGAAGCATTGGTGAGCTGACATGGGCGATCCGATCAAAGAAGGTAAGCTCGCCCTTGGCGTGTTGTCGCTCATCGCTGCAACAACGGTTGGAGTCCTTGTTTTTACCGGCGGTGTGAATCTAGGCGACTACAACCCGTTCCCCAAAAAACGAGAAATCACCGACATCGAGCGATTAGAACAAATGCGTCTCGATTTCGCCGAGGGACGCTTTGATGCTGCTCTCACAACAGCGACATACCTGATCGGAAAGATGTCGGATAACCCAGAGCCTCCCAAGCTTGCGATTGCCTGCTACCTGCGTCTACATCAGCCTGGTAAAGCGCGTGAGCTTGCACGCAGCTGGGTGCTCCGTTCACCGGATGACTTTACATTCCAGCTTGCTGAGGCCCAATCAAGCATCGAGATGGGCTTGATTGATGAAGCCCGTGCAACCCTGGAGCGCATCCGGGAAAATCCAAAAGCAGCCCCAGTGGAAAAGGATGCCGCACTTGCGATGATGGTGCAGACAGACCTCGTGGGCGTTGCGCGCGCGGGTGCCCCGCCGCCAGCCGATCCGATGCCCGAAAGGCCATCCGGTCGTCCCCCGTGGCTCGACATGAAGCCGGATCCAAAGGACAAAATACGCACTGGTCGTACGCGGTTTAAATCAGGCGGCGAACCCGGCCCATTCCGAAGCGCGGATGACTAAGCGGTAACAGTGATAGTTGCGGTTGGTGTATGGATTGCGCCATCGGAGGAGCCGGTGATAATACGCGGCTTCTTCCCGGTCTGTTCAGCATAAAGCCGTGCGATCTCCGCCGGGAGTGCACGGGCAAACTTTCGCTGCACAAGCACGCAGACCGTACCACCGCTTCCGCCGCCGGTGATCTTCGCACCAGCGACGTGACCTGTGATGGCATGTTCCATCGCAAGGTCGACGAGCAAATCCGTCTCCGGTGTTCCCAGCCCGCAAGCCGAATAGGAAACGTGGGCATCAATCATGTATGCACCGGCGGCTTTGAATGCTTCATCGGTGCCATCTTCGACGCAATCGATGAATGAGCGCACACGGCGGTCTTCATAAATCGGGTGCTCGGATGCAGCACGCACTCGGTAGGTGACATCGGGGTTTACCTTCGTCACCGTGTCGGCGATTCCGCCGTAGCGTGCGAGGAAGTCAGCGCCGAGCATGCGCTCCGGCAGCGGGTCGACTGCGGTGAGAGAACGGTACCAGTCAATATTGCAGCGGCAAAGATAGTTGTTAAACGTCTCGCCGGCCCGTTCACTGATCATCCGGAGGCCCATAAACGCACCGACGCGTGCCTCGGTGTAGCCATGACCGCTGACACTATGCTTGACACCAGAGTCAATACCAAAGACAGCCCAATCTTCGGGCAGGCGGCTCGTCCCTTCGATTGTGTGTGGCTGGCATTCGAGACGCAGCAGGGCATCCTTAATGCCTGCGACACAGGTGACCTGATCCATGATGCCACATGGTGCATCGAGGAGGTCATTCTCAACCCGCTGGCAGAGGCGGGCCATGGTCATCGGTTCCATATCTGCGCCAGCCGCCCCGCAGATCGCGCGCATCGTGGCGACTTCGACGGCAGCACTACTGGAAACACCGGCCCCTACGGGTACATGCGAGGAAACAAAAAGCCGCCAGCCCTGCCCCTGGGGGGTATAGCCCGCATCGGTAGCAAAGAGAACTGCACCGGCGAGGTAGCCTGCCCACTTTTGGGGTTTTGGCAACGAGCGTAGGTATGCCTGAAGGCTTGCTACGCTTTTGCAGACATCAAGGGGAAATGCGACTTCGGCATCAAGACCATTTTCAGCAGCATCCGCGGTGCGCACAACAATGGTCGCTTCGGTGGTTCGCTGTGCGGCAACGCAGCAGACAGCCGCGATAGGCATTTCAGCGACCAGAGAGCCGCTGTAATCGGCAATTCCGCCCATGACATCCAGCCGACCTGGTGCGCGGGCGAGGGTGACATCCCCCGGCGCGAAAAAGTTCGCTGCCAAGACGATGTCTTCAAAGCGCATTAAGTCGGTGTGCATCATGGGCGGAATCGATTCAGTCGTTACAGAGGATTATGGATGGAAGGTTGCACCGCGGGTGTAGTTGCCATCCGCTTCGCGGATGTACTCACGCAGCTCGCCATTGCCGATTTCGATGCCAGGTGCGGCTTCATCGGACATTTGTTCGAGGTGCTTTACGAGCGCTCGGAGGGAGTTTCCGTGGGCTGCGATCAGGACTGTCTTGCCTTCTGCAAGAGCTGGCTCGATGGATTCGGCGAAGTAAGGAAGAACGCGCTCGGCGGTGTCTTCGAGAGACTCACCACCTGGTGGGCGCTGGGCGTAGCCACGTCGGACGGCTTGGATAGCATCTTCTCCGTACTTGGCCTTCATTTCGGTCTTGTTTTTGCCTTGCCAGTTGCCGTAGAAGCGCTCATTGAGGTGCCAGTCTTCGGTCACAGGGGTGCCTTGAATCCCTGCGCCATCCATGACGAGCTGCAGGGTTTGTTGTGCGCGGACGAGGCCACTGGTGAACGCGATGTCGACATTGTAGACACCGGCGATTTTCACACCAACGGATTTTGCATCCAGCTTGCCTTTTTCAGAG
>JAURHZ010000315.1 GCA_030833025.1 Armatimonadota bacterium | reverse complement strand
ATCGGCTCGCCCAGACCCTTAGAAATGTCAACCAAGCGCTCATAGTCCTGGTAATGGGTCACTGCATCGACAATACGCTTTGCACGCTCAGCAGGGTCTCCGGATTTGAAGATGCCACTGCCGACAAAGACCGTTTCAGCACCGAGGTGCATCATGAGCGCGGCATCAGCCGGGGTTGCAACGCCGCCTGCCGAGAAGTTTGGAACAGGCAACTTTCCGGTCTCAGCGATGTACAAAATGATGTCATACGGCGCACCGAGGTTTTTTGCTTCGGTCATCAGCTCTGCACGGTCCATTGTCTGTAGCTTGCGGACATGGCCAAGCACGGATCGCATATGGCGTACCGCCTCAACGACGTTTCCGGTGCCCGCTTCTCCCTTGGTTCGAATCATCGCAGCGCCTTCGCCAATACGGCGTAGCGCTTCACCAAGATTCCGGCATCCGCAGACAAACGGAACCTTGAAGTCGTGCTTGTTGAGGTGGTAGCGATCATCGGCAGGGGTGAGCACTTCGGACTCGTCGATGTAGTCAACGCCCATCGCTTCGAGAATCCGAGCCTCAATAATGTGGCCGATACGTGCTTTAGCCATCACAGGAATGGTCACGGTGTCCATGATTTCCTGAATCATGGCTGGGTCAGACATACGTGCGACTCCACCGTGCTTACGGATATCTGCTGGAACACGCTCGAGGGCCATTACGGCCACAGCGCCAGCATCCTCGGCGATACGCGCTTGCTCTGCATTGATGACATCCATGATGACACCGCCTTTGAGCATTTCAGCAAGTCCGATTTTGTTTCTCCAAGTTGACTTCTCTGCCTGCGTTCCGATAGCTGCGCTGTTAGACATAACCTACTTTTTCCGTCCCATATTTATGCGCCGGTGGCGCTTGATGGAAGTGTACCCGTCTGTACACGCCCATTCAATACTCCTACAGATGAACTCCATTTATGCCGACACTGCATTCAGGAGTCTAACGATGGTGTGGACAGGAATTCAAAAGAGTGACCAGATGAGTGATGAAAATGTAACGCTCAGGGAAGAGCTTCAGCGTCTGCAAAACGAATGCCTGACGCGAGACCGTCAATTTAACGCGTTACGGCGTACATCTCTGGCCGCGATGCAGTCCAACACCACGGACGAGCTGACCGAGCGTGTCTTGGATATTGCGGTACGTGTGGTTCATGCAGATGCCGGTAGCATTTTCCTACACAGTCCAGCCAGTCGACAGCTGGTCTTTGCCGCTGTCGTTGGAGATGCATCAGGTCCCCTCACCGGAACAGGCATACCGGAAGACCGAGGAATCGCGGGCCATGTGTTCCAAACCGGCCTGCCGATTCTTGACGATAACCTTCGGATGCGAAGCGATTTTGACCCAGACACCGACAACCGTACAGGCTTTCAAACACGCTCAACCATTACCATCCCGCTTTGTGCACCCGGCGGACGTCCAGTCGGCGTGCTTCAGGTTCTCAACGGTCAGGATCCATTTACGCAGCGTGACCTTTCCGTTCTCGAGGTCCTTTGCACCCATGCTGCACTTGGCATTGAGCGAATACGCTTGGCTGCACAGTCAAGGGATGCACAAATCGGTCACCGCGTCGGCGAAATTGCACATGACATCAAGAATTTGATGACGCCTATCGAAAGCGGTGCACTCACCGCGCAATCGTTGATTTTAGGGCTAATGCATGACCTAAATGCACTCGTTGAAAGCGATAACACGCCTTGCCGCCAGCAGCTCGATGCTGCAGTTCGCAATGCCCAAGATGCTGCGGGCTGGATACTTGATGATGTAGTCACGAGTGCCGAGCGCGTTAGACGCCGGACAGAATACATCGCAGGAATGGTTAAGGGACGCTTGCCAGAACCAAACTTCGAAGCAGACTCGATACTGGGAATCATTCAGCAAGTACAAAAAACGCTTGGCCGATCAGCGAAAGCGCGTGGCATCGACCTTTACTGCCATATGGATCCATCTACAAATCGTGTTCTTCACGATAAGGATCATATGTATGATGCGCTCTACAACCTAGTCAATAATGCGCTTCAGGCGACACCGGATGGCGGTACCGTTTCGATCACGGGGAATAACAGTGTCCATAATCCATCGATGGTGGAGATAAGCGTAACCGACACGGGCCACGGCATGACTGAAGACACCCGCCGAAAGCTGTTCACCGATGAAGTCATCTCGACAAAGCATGGTGGTACGGGACTCGGGACATCGATTGTCGGACGCGTTGTCCGTGAACATCATGGAAATGTCTGTGTAAAATCCCGCCTCGGACGTGGATCCGTGTTCACGATTCAGCTCCCGGCGTACAATAAGTCGCATGGAACGACGCTCGCAGCGTGACCAGCCTCAAGGCTTTGATACACGCCTCCTTGAACTTGCTTTAGATCACGTTAGACAACCGGTCAGCACAGGTGAAATCCCTTGTGCAGCCCTATCGATATACAGACATGACAAGTGCGCAGTTGAGCTCGCGGTCGGTAGCAAAGTAGCGCGACCGTTACCAATTGCGGCGGATGTCAACACCATTTTCGACATGGCATCCGTAACCAAGGTCATCGCGACCGCGACAGCCATCAACATTCTATTTGAACGTGGACAACTAACACCTGAGACGGAAATTGGACGCATATTTCCGGAAATCGCGCGGCAGGGACAAGTAGCCGGGTTCGCGGACCGAAGCAAGATTACGATTCGGCATTTACTAACTCACTGTGCGGGCTTTCCGGCAGGGGGCAACTACCGCGGGAAGCAAGTGACCGTAGCCCAAATCATCGATGACATTGCCAAATCGCGCGTGATGTATCCACTTGGTAGCAAGTTTCTCTATTCAGACTTTTCATTTATAACGCTTGGTGCCGTAGTGATGGCTGTAACGGGACAGAGCCTGGACAAATTTTGCGCCGAGAATATTTTCGGCCCTCTCGGGATGACCGATACCTCGTTCAACCCTGTAGCAGCTACGCATCACAGGTGCGCTAGCACAGCAGCTGACAACAATGCGCCTGTAAACCAAGGCTT
>JAURHZ010000314.1 GCA_030833025.1 Armatimonadota bacterium | reverse complement strand
TGATCCTTAGAATTTCCAAAAACTTTGTAGCACCGTCGACCTCGTGATGACGGTACGGTTGGGGCCATCAAGTGCATCAATCCGTGACAAAATACATAAAACACGAAATGTAAGGTGCCTGCCTGCTGTACGCTCATACCCAATCGCCGATTCGAACTTTGAGAGCGGCTGGTTGCGATAATCCCAGCGCTTGACGGCTGCATAGACTCCCTCATGGGCGGAGATACCCATCCGACCATCGATATAGAATCCCCACACAGGAGCTTCCTCATCTCCACCGAAGACAACCTCACCGCGGGCCGCATACTTGCCAACGAAATACTGGGCATCGGCTGCAAAGCGAGACTTCACAATCGTCGGATAAAATTCTGTTGATCCAGAAAGATTTTGCTGAGCAAAAGGACCGTTATCGGGCAACCGTCCAGTAAGCATCGAACCACCAATTTGGACGCGACCTGATTGTGTCAGAAAGTGCCTGTCGAGACGAGCAGCGAGGACAGTCTTGGTATAAGCATGGTCAGCATTTGGCCCCGTGCCCGTAGAGATACTGCCAGCGTAGTGAAAGGGACCAAACTCGCCCTCAATCATTGCACCACGGTCAAGGCGAATACCGACAGATTCGGTGTAAAGACTGGTAAATGGGTGCATCGATGTGTCATAGACGGCCGCTAACCCGAACGGAAGGACGAATTGTCCGGCGCGAGCAGTTGCGGATGCACCGGGTAACTCAAAGCGGTAGTAGCCATATAGCTCGGATGCCGATACGCGGTCCGCTGATGGAATTGACTCTCGAACGAACTGTAGCCTTACACCCCCTTGTTCATTCCCTGACTTCGGGTTTGCAATAATCCCATCGATGGTAAATCTGGCACCGTTTAGGGCATCGGCCGGCATCGGAAAATGACCATTTGTTGCTCGAAAGTCCATCGACAAATCGGTTAGGACATTGAATTTGCGTTTGAAAAAGGGCGTTGGTGAGAACAAGTCTGGGTGGCGTGTGCTCGTCGCGGGAAATGCAAGTGATGGCTGTTCACGTTCCGTTGCCGGAGGTGGATAGAGCGCGAAGTAGTTTGGTCTCTCTGGAGGCGGAGGGGATGCGGCCACACCTGTTATGGGGACCAACATCAAAACTGATAGGCTGATCCCAGCTCGCTTAGCCATCGCACCTCGAATTGTGTTCACAATGGAATAGACACTCAAACTATCATCGAGGTTTCATGCATCCTCTGATGCCGTCAACGTGGTACACTGCCACGCCAAAATTAGCCGTACTCTCGGGAGGAAATCGATGCCAAAGCCCATCGTAGCAGTAGTTGGCCGACCGAATGTCGGCAAGTCCACTTTATTCAACCGCCTTACAGGGCGACGTATCGCGATTGTAGAGGATACACCGGGTATTACACGTGACCGTCTTTACGCAGATGGTGAATGGAATGGGCGTGAGTATACCCTTATCGATACCGGTGGTATCTCAATGGATGCTGCAGACCCGATGCAGGCCCAGATCAGAATTCAAGCCGAAGTCGCGATGGAGGAAGCTGATGTTATCCTTATCATTTGTGATGCAACCCAAGGCGTTACCCCAAACGATATTGAGCTTGCCGATCAGTTGCGCAGGGCTCAGGGAACCCCGATGTTCCTTGCTATCAATAAAGCTGACAATGTCAAACGTGCCCAAGATTCGACAGAGTTTTATTCGCTTGGCCTTGGTGAAATCTATCCAATCAGCGCTCTCGGTGGGCGTGGAGTAGCAGACTTGCTGGATGACATTGTGGCAGCATTCCCGCCAATGGTTCCGGAACCACAGATTGAAAGCGATGTTGTCCGAATCGCGCTCGTTGGGCGACCAAATGTTGGCAAGTCATCGATGCTAAATGCGATTCTCGGTGAAGACAGGGCAATTGTTAGCCCAGTTGCTGGGACCACCCGTGATGCCGTTGATACGCCATTCGAATGGGATGGTCGTAAGATTGTCCTCGTTGACACGGCAGGTATCAGACGCGCCGGCAAGATCCAAGGGACAGTTGAGTACTATTCGGTGCTGCGGGCGACGCGTGCGATTGAACGCTGCGACGTTGCCATCACCGTCGTAGATAGTATCGAAGGTCTCCTCGATGGCGATAAGCGTGTGGCTGGACTTGCTCATGAAGAGGGTAAGGCCGCGGTCATTGCAGTAAACAAGTGGGACCTTGGACGAGCAAAGGCATTGGCTACGTATCCTCAAAAAGCACCGATGACCGCTGTCACGCAGCACATCCGGGATGAGATGCCATATGTAAGCTATGCTCCTGTTGCATTCTGTTCCGCAAAGGCAGGTAGTGGAATCGGGCCACTGATCGAAGCGTGTCTTGATGCTGCGGATGCCAATGCGATGCGTATTACGACGGGTGACCTCAACCGTATTTTCCGTGATGCAGTGGATGCACGCCCAACCAGCCATAAGGGCCGGGCGCTAAAGCTACGTTATGCGACGATGGTCTCGGTAAAGCCACCAACGATTATCTTAAAGGTAAACGATCCCGAAAGTCTTCACTTTACTTATCTTCGCTACCTCGAGAATCAGCTGCGTAAACACGTGGCATTCGAAGGGACTCCAGTAAAGATTATTCCTCGTCGCTCAGATGGCAAGGACGAAGATTAATGAGTCGATGGGGGATTATCCACACTAATGACTTCCATGACCGGCTGTCCCCCAATGCTGCCTCTCGCCTCGCCGGCTTAGTGCAATTGTTTCCGCATCCACGCCTTGTCCTGGATGCAGGAGACTGCATCAAAGCCGGAAACCTTGGTGCAAGCTTAGCGCAGGAACGCATTTGGGATGAAATGCGCAGTATTGGTTACGATGCGGTTACCGTTGGAAATCGGGAAACACACCCGATGTTGTCGGTTGTTCGCGGAAAACTTGAAGGGGCTCCATGTCCAATCTTGTCTGCGAATCAGGTTGCTAAAAGCGGCAACCCGTTACTTCCGTTCACATCACATATTTGCGTTGACCGAGCTGGTCTGAAAATAGGCGTGATTGGCGTGACAATACCCATGGTTACCCGT
>JAURHZ010000313.1 GCA_030833025.1 Armatimonadota bacterium | reverse complement strand
TTTGCATTCAGTATCAACGCATTACTCCACATTAATCAGAAAATCAGCCCCTACTTTTCACGTAATGTGACCATTGGCCTCTTCAATTCCAGCATCCACGTACCGATATTCCTACTAGGGACTCACTCTGTGCCCTGATGGATTGGAACGTAAAGTATGCACCTTGGATTGGCATTGGAATATTCACTCGGGCATGTAACCCATGCGCAAAACCTCCAGCAGCAGCTGGATGGTGTTGCTGCCGTAACTCCACATGCCATCCGGTTAGCCTACGATGAGAGTTCCCAGTGGTGGCAGCGCCTACCCGGGATCCGTAGCAACTGGAGCCTCCGCGCGAGCATCGGGGCCCGCCTCTATCTCAAACGCCATCAATCCAAGCTGCAGGGGTTGTTCTTCCATTCCCAAGTGACATCACTGCTCTCGGCAGACTTAATGCGCTTGATTCCATCGGTGGTTTCCCTCGATGCGACGCCATTGCAATACGATTCGCTTGGTGCGAGCTATAGTCACGCAACCGGCCCAGCTGCTATCGAGACATTCAAGAAAAACCTGAACACACGCGCCTTCAGCAATGCATCCCGGCTCGTGACTTGGTCGGAATGGGCCAAGGGCTCACTTGTGAGTGACTACGGAATCGATGTCAACAAAGTCGTCGTTATCCCACCTGGCATTGACACCGAGCGCTGGAACTTTGGCACGCGTGCACCTCAGGCCCACACTCACTTGCTTTTTGTGGGCGGTGATTTTTACCGTAAGGGTGGTCAGACACTCCTCGATGCCTGGCGTGGTCTGAGCACCACAATCCGCAATCGTGCCACCCTGCACATTGTCACCAAAACGGATGGCATCACGGGGGACATGTCTGGCATCCAGCTGCACTACGGGCTCACGCCGAACTCGGATGCCCTGATTGACCTTTACCGAATCGCAGGTGCATTTGTGTTTCCAAGTATCGGAGACTGTCTCCCGCTTGCGGTTCTGGAAGCACTTGCATCCGGTCTGCCAGTCCTCACGACCAATGTCGCCGCCCTCCCCGAGGCTGTTCGGCACATGGAATCCGGGATGATTCTCCCCACAGATGATGTCGCTGCGTGGACATCCGCTCTCGGGGATGTGATTGCAGATGCAGGTTTGCGTAATGCATGGGGCGCTGCTGCACGGCAACACGCCATTGACAACTTTGATGCCCGTAAGAACTATGGTCGCCTGGTGGATGTCATCACACAGTGCGCCGAAAGGAAGCTCGCAGCATGAAGGTGACGATGCTTGTGCCATCCTACCGAAAGGTGGGGATTGCCGATGCCGTTCGTGATGATGCGCATCCGGACATGGACTACGATGCCCTTGAGCGTGCGTTGATCAGCAACACCAACGCGGATGTCACATTTGTTGACTTTACGGCATTGGATGCTTGCCAGGATCCACGTGTCAAGCTTGTGACGAAGGTTGCGGGCCGGGATGCCGGTCTCGCGGCACTAGGATATTTTCACCACTCCCGCGGTGTCGACTGTATCTTTTCTAACAGCGAGAGCATCAGCATGCCGCTGGCCCTGATGTTCAGAATGTCGACAGGGAAGCGCCCCGGGCATGTTGTGATTTGCCATCGGCTAAGCACAGGCAAGAAGAAGCTATTCTTCAAGGCTCTCAAAGTCCACAAGGAAATGGACAGGCTTTTTGTCTATGCTGACATCCAGCGAAAGCATGGTGTAGACGTCCTCGGAATTCCGGTGGACAAGCTCACCCACATTCACTTTCACGCAGATACCGACTTCTACCGCCCGGGTGCAAACCGGCAAGTGGTCACAAATCAAGTGAGTGCTGCTGGCCTTGAGTGGCGTGATTATCCAACATTGATTGGGGCTGCGCAGCGCCTCGATGCCCTTGATTTCAAGCTTGCAGCTGCAAGTCCCTGGTCAAAGCACACGAATGAGACCGAGCGAACGGCACTTCCAGCAAATGTAGCTGCCCGGCGCTATGAATATGGCGAGTTGCGTGAGCTCTATGGCTCGAGTGCCGTGGTTGCTTGCCCGCTCTATGAAACCGATTTTCAGGCTGGGATCACCAGCATTTTAGAAGCGATGGCGATGGGCTGCGCGGTGGTCGCAACGCGGACATCAGGGCAGACGGATGTCATCGAGGATGGAGTAACAGGGTTGTATGTCGACCCTGGGGATGTAGATGGCTGGTGCCGGGCGCTTGAGAGGCTGACCCGCGATCCAGTCTTACGGGAATCGCTCGGCGCAAATGCGCGGGCGTGGATTTTGAACCATGCAAGCCTAGCGCTTTGGGTGCGTCAAATAACATCGGAAATCGCCAAATTTGGTGTCGCTAGTACATCTTGGCAAGCTAATTGCAAACACATTGCTGCAGGAGAAAAAGTATGAATAAGTTTGTAGGTATTGGACTTGGAATCGTCGCCGCCGGCTCGCTCGCAGGGAATGCGCTCCTCTTCCAGCGCTATTCAAGCGCCAAGCCAGTCGTATCGATGGGCAAGGATGCGGTAAGTATCAAGGACTTCCGCGATCGCCTCGAAGTCGTCTCCGGCAAACAGGTTCTGACAAAAATGGTCCTCCGCTCCATCGTCATGACCGAGGCTAAGGCCAAGGGTGTGTCGCCTACAAAGGCTGATATTGATGAGCGTATCGAGCTGATGAAGCGTGCGAATGTCAATGGCATCGCCGCAGCGATGAACAATCCAGAGCAGAAGTACATCATCGAGGAGGATGTCGAAACGGACATCGCGCTCGAAAATGTGATCACCAGTGGCGTTCCTGTCACAGAGCCTGCATTGCTCGACTTCTTCCGCAAGAACCAAAAGGCATTTGCACTACCTGATCAGGCCAAGACTACGATTGTGCTGGCTCAAAATGCTGTGGATGCCAAGACTGCAGCGAGCTTGATGGCACAGAAGTCTCCACGCATTGATGCGGCTACGATTGCCCGTACTCCACGTCTCGCTGTTTTGGGCTTGACGGCATCCGTCGACTGGAACAAGATCGACCCAGGCTTCCGCAAGCAGCTAATCGCAAAGGTCAATGCAACTCCAGCCGGTG
>JAURHZ010000312.1 GCA_030833025.1 Armatimonadota bacterium | reverse complement strand
GTATGCCTCTGAGAGCATCAAAATTACCATCTCGAACAGCGCAGGCTTTGTGAAATCTGCGGTGCTTTCTCGCCCAATGGCAGAGCTAATTGTCGGGGATCTTCCCCCTGGCGAGCTTCAGGTTCAGGCTGCTGCGTTTCCATCTGCAAATCCAACAGATGATGTTCCTCAGGCAGCTGCTACGCAAATGGTCACCGCTGTGGCTGATCAGGTATTCCAGTTGGCATTGACACTGTCATCTACGGTTGATCACGTTGTCATCGGATCGGATGTAGCCAAGCTCCGCCGCGGTGACGAAACGACCATGTCAGCCGCCGCCTATGACATTTCCAATCGCCTCATATTGACGAATTCAGCTTCTTGGCAATGGACATCATCCGATGATGCTGTACTGTCCGTGGATGCAACATCTGGGTCCATTCGTGTTTTGGCAGCGGCAAAGGGGTCGGCATCGATTGTTGCGATGGAACACGAATCTGGCAAATCGGTATCCCGCACCATCGATGTAATCAGCCCTCTCCCGCAGCTAGTTTTAACGGCTCCAGAGACGGAGAGACTGGTTGGTCAAGACTCTGTACTCACCTGGACATCCACAGATGCGCCACACGTAGTGACGAGCAATTTTGGCGCAACGACGGCATCTGGCAACATCGCAGTGTCTCCAAAGGAAACGACGATTTACACGCTGAAAGTTGCTAATGACATTTCAGAGGCGATTGAAAAGTCGGTGACCGTGCGCGTTGCTACCGTTGGTGTGAGCGTGACTCCAGCCTCCGCAGTGGTCGATGTTGGCAAGAGTCTGCAACTAAATACGAGTGTTAGTGGCGCTGTAAATACCGGTGTGCAGTGGAGTGTTGTCGATGCCAATGGTGGAAAAGTGACGGCCAGCGGACTTTATACGGCACCGCAAACGCAGGGGACGTTTCGGCTAAAGGCTGCGAGTGTAGCGGATCCATCCAAGAGTGCGTTCTGTGATGTCCGCGTACGTGCGGCTGGCGGCAGCATCATTATCAACTAGGGAGGTTTGACTAAAATGAAACGACTCACTCGAAACCAAGTCCACAACATCGCAGTTTATGGCGCCATTTTGTCTCTGCTTCCAGGGTTGGTAGTCGTCAATGGCTGTAGTGGTGCGAGTCGCTTATTGAATGGCAGTAGTGGTGCCAGCCGCAAAGCCGGAGCCATTGTTCGTGTGGCGTGGCCAGCACGTGAGAGCAGCCGCCTGATACCCGTTGCTGCAAACTCGATTCGCATTACGATTGCTGGGCCGGATGGCTTCTCTGTAACGAAAGTCATTGCGCGTCCTGCCACCGATGCAGTATTCGCCAACTTGCCCCCAGGGGAACTGACGGTTACCGCATCCGCCCATCCAGACACGCTCGCATTAACAATGCCTGCGCAGGCTCAGGGGGCTCAGACCATCCTAGCAAAGGCAGATGAGCAGTTCCAAGTGGCATTAACACTTGACTCAACAATCAATCGCGTTGAGCTAACGGGTGGCTCAGCGGGCCTTGATGTTGGTACATCTGGGAATTACTCTGTCACAGCGAAAAACGCAGCTGGACAGGTTGTTCTTACGGCGGCATCAAAGTGGGAATGGAGCATTTCAGATACGTCAATCGCATCGGTGACGCCGAACGGACTTTCCGCAGTGGTCAGTGCGTTGCGTGCGGGTAGTGTCACTGTGTCTATACGCGAAGTGGAGTCTGGTAAGAACATCACCCGTGCGCTCACCATTACAGACCCATTCGCTGCAACGCGTGCCGCTCTAAATATCAACCCAGATCATCTTGAGAACTATGCGTTGCCGACATTTCCTGTGCATTACGATGCCAATGTTCAGCGAGCGGAGAATACGCTAGCAAGCAATCCTGTGACTGATAAAGGAGCAACGCTTGGACGCGTTTTGTTCTTTGATAAACGCCTAAGCTTTAACGATACGGTTGCTTGTGCATCGTGTCATGCGCCCGGCAATGGATTCGTCGATTCGGCGCAGTTTAGTCGTGGGTATGACGGGGAGATCACCGCAGCGCATGCAATGCGTCTTGCGAATATCCGGTACTACACGGGTGCATCGATGTTCTGGGATAAGCGTGCGGCAAGTGTAGAATCACAGTCGACACAGCCAATCCAGAACGAAGTAGAAATGGGATTTCAGGCGGCTCACGGTGGGTTTGGTGCGTTGACTGCAAAAATGGATCAGCTAGCGTATTACCCAGAGTTGTTTAAGTGGGTTTATGGTGATGTAGCCATTACTGAGGCACGGATTCAGCAGGCTTTAGCGCAATTCGAACGGGCGATGGTTTCTGTGAATAGCAAATTTGATACGGGGTTTGCACAGGTCTTTAGTACGGGGCAGCCAAACGGTGGTATCAATCGCCCATTTCCTAACTACACCGTTCAGGAAGAGCGCGGGAAAACCTTGTTTCTTACGCCTCCGGCACAAGGTGGGGCAGGCTGTGTCACCTGCCATTCGATTCCAACATTTAGCCTTGACCCTCGCTCGTTATCCAACGGGCTGGATGCAGGCGAGACTAAGATTTTCAAGAGTCCAAGTCTCAAAAATGTTGGTGTGACCGGTCCGTACATGCATGATGGACGCTTTGCGACCTTATTGCAGGTTGTTCAACATTACAACAATGGAATTCAAAATGGTCCGGCGCTCGACAATCGCTTAAAGACTCCGCAAGGTAACCCGCTTCAATTGAATCTGAATGCGGCAGATCAAAATGCGTTAGTTGCGTTTCTAATGACTTTGACGGATGACGTGCTAATAAACGATCCGAAATTTCAGAATCCGTTTAAATAGTCGCATGAAATCGGTTGGACTGGGGTAATGGCAGAGCTTTACGTACGCCCTGTCGGCACCCCACGTCTCCGATAGGACAAGCCATCGACCGTAAGTTCAACCATGTCTCGAATCAGCTTTGCTTATGTTCTTGGAATTATTACCTTCGTTGTTTTCCATTACGTAGGTATCCGTCACCACGGAATCTTCAAGTACATGAAGGACATCTTGTTTATGCCAGGTGTTCCAAAGCCGGTTTACATTCTAT
>JAURHZ010000311.1 GCA_030833025.1 Armatimonadota bacterium | reverse complement strand
GATGACAACTGGGGCAATCTACACATCGACCTCCCCAAGGGCAAGCAGCACCTGACCGGTGATCAGGCCGTCGGCTTTGCCCGCTTCCGTGAAGTTAAACCCGGTACCAAACACTCGGCAGAAGAAGGGGATGCCCGCCGGATGGCGCGGCAACAACAGCTCATTCGCTCGATGATTAGTCAAGGGAAGCACCCCGGAAACCTCCTCAAGGCCGACCAAATTATCGGAAAAGCGCTGGACCAGCTTGAAGACCGCGACATCTCCGATGACCAGATCTACGCGCTAGCTGCCATCTACCGTGGGCTGCAACCCGAAAATCTCGCCAGCAACACGCTTATGGGGGAAGGCACAACACGTGGCGCTTACTACTTCATCGTAGATCCCGAAAAAGCCCGCGCGATGGTCGACTGGCTCATCAATGGAAATGAAGAAGCCGGCGAACGCATCACACGCGTCGATGTCATCAATGCAACGAAAACTGCTGGATTAGCACGCAAAACAGTCGATGTTCTGCGCGATACGACCGCATTTGATGCCAATGTCGCCTACCCTAAGAAACCCAAAAGCGGTGAACCGGAACCCGCCGAACCCGCAGCCAGTAAAGTCGTTTTCTACAAGGCAGCATACGAAAAGCAAGCCCGAAAGCTCGCCACAACTCTAGGCATCACTAGTGTAATCAAGGAAGTCGCTCCCGATACGCAGGGCGTGATGGTCACTAGCAAGCAGCTCCCTGATGTGAAAATTGTTCTTGGACTTGACAAAACAAAGGCGCCGGCAGGCGAAATCAGAGGGGCAGCGGATGGACAGTAGCGCGAAATTTAAGACAGTTTTACTCTTTGGAGCACCGGGCAGTGGCAAAGGAACCCTCGGGAAAGCCCTCGGCGCAGTCCCGGGATTCGTCCACCTCGCCTGTGGAGATGTCTTCCGGAACCTCGATATGACCACCGAGCTCGGTCAGATCTTCGTCGACTATTCCAGCCAAGGTCTCCTCGTGCCCGATGACGCTACTGTCAAACTTTGGCGGGTCACCGTCGATGCAATGGTCAGCGCACACCGCTATCGCCCAGCAAGTGACATCCTTGTCCTCGATGGCATCCCGCGGAATGTCGAACAGGCACACTTCCTAAACCACCACGTGGATGTCCAAGCCGTTTTTCACCTCGTCTGCTCCGATGAAGCCGTTATGGTAGATCGCCTGCGACGCCGTGCGCTTAAGGAAAACCGCTTTGATGATGCATCCGATGATGTCATCCGGCGGCGCTGGAATGTCTACGAAGAAGAGAGCACCCCGGTGCTCAAGACCTTCCAACCCGAGCTGGTCGAACCCGTGGATGCCATCGGCAGCCCTGCATCCGTCCTCCACAATGTCCTTGGGACACTGATTAGACTCGGAATCGCCTAGCAATCACGTTCATCTGCTAAGATGACTCAGCGTAGCGGGATTCTGCTCCGCCAAACCCGTCCGCCAGACCCATGGGAAACCATCGGTGTGGGGA
This sequence comes from Armatimonadota bacterium, assembly GCA_030833025.1. Lineage (GTDB taxonomy): Bacteria > Armatimonadota > Armatimonadia > Armatimonadales > Armatimonadaceae > CAIRTT01. Next base: position 1,568 of record JAURHZ010000311.1, on the reverse strand, counting down.
AGCCCGCGCAATTCGGGCACTGTCGCGCAACGGTACGCATCTGGCAACTGTCAGCTGCAAAGTCCGGTCACCAGCGGTCGGGAAATTCACGCGGTCTGCGCAGTACAGGCCAGAAGGACCCGGTTTGACACTCTCCGTACACAACCACGGAGCGCATCAGCGTGGCTTCACGTTGATCGAGCTCCTCGTCGTCATCGCGATTATTGCGATTCTTGCCGCAATTCTCTTCCCCGTCTTTGCTAGCGCCCGCGAGGCTGCACGACGTACCGCATGCCTCTCAAACACCAAACAACTTGGGCTTGCTGCACTGCTTTATGCGCAGGACTTCGATGAGCGCCTCCCACTCTTTACGTGGGACTATAGTACGTATTGGTCTATCGCGTGGACCCCAGAAAGCAATCGCTGGATGCGCGAAGGGGCGATTCTGTTTCCCTACACAAAGTCCAACGGTATACAGTCGTGCCCTGGTTACACAACAAAAGGGCATTTGGGCGGAGTCGGGTATGGCTATAACGAACGCCTTGCGGGCACGACATATGCACCACCAAGCTACATTCTGCTCGAACCCGCCGCTCTCGGAGAAATCACGCAGCCGGCGGCCACGATTCTCTTCGGAGATGCTGCCAACCGCACGGATCCGCAGGCAACCGCCCCGGGGAACATCCGCTGGGCATCGACCAAAGCATCCGATGTCAACATCCTTCAGCCGCCATCGAGCTGGTGCTACCCAGGGTATGGATGCACAGCGAGTGCTGATTTTCGGCATCAGGAACGGATGACCTATGTCGCCGCCGATGGCCACGCGGCCACCATCCACCGGGATGCGTTCACAAAGGTCCTCCCTGCTGGAGAACAAGACGTCGATACCGGGCGCCTCTATGTCGGTGACCGGATGATGGAGCGGTAGGATATTCCCATGAATCACGAAGTCACATTGCAGGCCATCAAGGACCGAACACTCCTCCGTGTCCGCCAGCGCATTTGTTTTCTTGCAGACCATGACCCCCTCACCGCCGCCGTAGAGCTCAGTGACTGGTTGCCTTTTCTTGGATGTCTGTCTGACACCGCGGTGCAAAGTAATTCGACATCCTTGGATGCGCTGACGGACTACAACCCAGAGGTGATTATTGTCATTTCGGATGCGATGGATGCTGACCACGACCGTCTCGCACGCTTCCATGGATTTGATGGCACGGTTGCCCAAAAGAATGGTGATATTTACGTTGCCGATCGCCAGACGATTCTTGGGAACCCCATTGTGCTCGCGACCATCATCCACCCCGAAGTCTTCACCGACATGCTGCCATCCAACTCAGTGCGTATTGTCATTCCTGCTGGCCCGGATGAAGACGAAGACGATGACGAAGACGAAGAGGACGAAGGTGTAGACGACACGGATGAGGATGAAGTGTCCGATGGCGAAACCTCTGAGGAAATGGACGCCTGATGCCTGTTCGCATCGTGGATGACCTTCGCCGCGAAGTTGTGCTGCCGCGCTACGCGCGGCGCATCATTTCACTTGCACCAAGCGTGACGGAGCACATCCACGATGCGGGAGCGGGGAAGAC
>JAURHZ010000310.1 GCA_030833025.1 Armatimonadota bacterium | reverse complement strand
AATTGTCTGTTTCAACATCAGCCGTGGCGAGTGCTTTATAAGCAAACTTTGGGTCATCAGTTGGCCTCGGCGGTACAAGAACTCCATGCCCTGAAAAGTAAAATAATGCCTCATCCACACCCTTGCTATCGACAAGCAGGTGTTGCTTTACCGCGTCCAAAATGCGTTGACGCGTTGCGACTTTTCCTACCAACGTCAAGATATCAGGCTGCGCAAACCCATATTTGCGATTCAGAAGGGATTCGAGGTGTCGCACATCGTTAACGGTTCCCGGTAAGCGGTGACGTGCCAGTAACGGGTCACTAGACAAAAAATCTCCAACACCAATCAGTACAGCTTTGCGACGAACGCGTTGCTGGAACGATCGCATCATGATGTTGAGACTTTACTAAATGACGAGATAACGTATCCAATAAACAGCGGTACCTAATTTATAAATTTCATAAATGTGCCAATTCGGTACGAAAATTTATGGCAAGAATACATCGGTCGTGAAGGCGCTCACCAATCCCGTGAAGTGTTTGAAGCTAATCGTATTCATGTTTTTGAGGTTCGTAACATGCGGAATGTTTCTTGTAGGGCATCAGCAACACAACAACCATCTACATCGTCTCGTCGAGACTTCTTATCGCAATCTGCTATGTGCCTATTATCAACGTTAGGTCTAATCGCTGAGGGATGTGGTGGCGGTCAGATAATCTCGTCAGCTCGACCAAGACTTGGTAGCTACATCGCTTCTATGATTAATGTCAATGATGAGTACTTGATTGGTAGAACTGAAGTCACAGTTGGGATGTGGTCCGTATACTGCCAACTGACACGAAGAGAAATGCCACCAGAGCCATTTTGGGTATGGTTTGATAATCATCCAATCGTGAACGTTTCTTGGAATGATTGTCTTGAATATGGATCGTGGGCTGGACTTCGGTTACCAACAGGGCAAGAGTGGGAATTTGCAGCTACACGAGGCGATCATCGAAACTATCCTTGGGGTGGATACGGAGACACACCGAATCAGGAGGATTATTCCTATCCAGGGTGGGATGAGACAAAATGTGTAAATTCTACACAAGGTACGAAACCTGTCGGAAGCTAGTCAGAAGGTAAGAGCCCAGTTGGGTGCGTCGATATGTCGGGAAATGTATGGGAATGGACACTGGACGATTTTTCTGGAAACAAGGGAATCCGTGGGGATTCTTGGTACAACGGATTTCCAGAAGATTTCCTTTGTAAGACTGTAAACTACGTTTCCAATGATGACTACCAATTCAATATCGGTTTGAGACTCTGTAAGGACCTACCCTAACATTGGAAACTCATGAGCCGAATCGGACTCAGGCACTGTCACCCCGCGAGCCCAAAACGAATTAAGTTCCAGCTCCAACCCGCTAGACTCAGATTTATACGCCCGGCCTCCTCGACTGGATGATTTGTTACAGTCGGCATAACGGCATTTGGTGAATGGATTGTATTTTCTGTTCGTAGATTCGAATGCTGGATGCAATGATGCACAAACGTCCCGCCTGCTTTCGTACCACGAATGTCAAGTTCGATATCGACAGGCAAACCCGATGGTTCTCGGTTGATCACAAAGACATGCAGCGCCGGACCATTCACTGTCTCCGCAAAAACCGTGACAGACTTGATTACTGACACCGCATCACGGTTTTTTGCATCATAGACGGGAGCCACGACCGGCGTGTGCACCAGCTGCCCCCTCCCATATTTACTCGTGAGGGCAAATGGCCACCAGATTGTCTGACGCCACGCTGGCCCGCCCGGCTCTGTAAGAATAGGTGCCAACACATTGACGATTTGGGCAATACAAGCAATCCGAACCCGTGCTGCATTTTCGAGTAATGTCAATAACATTCCACCGACACACAGAACATCTGCCATGTCGTAAATATCCGATGCACGGTTGCTCAGCTCCGGCCACGTCGGGCTCCGATCGATTAGGTTGTTTTCAGGGAACCATACGTTCCATTCATCAAAGCTTAACATCATGGACTTGCTGGACTTTTTCGTAGCCTTCACCGCATCGCAGACAGCAACCGCCTCCTTGATAAAGTCCCCCATATTCTCAGGCTCTGCAAGAAAGGACGCCATGTCCCCACCATGGTCATCGTAGTATGTATGGAGAGACACGTAATCAACTTGGTCATATGCCTCCATCAACGATTCCCATTCCCACTTCCCAAATGTTGGCATTGTGCGCCCACTCGACCCACACAAAATGGTCTCGATGCGGCGGTCAACCCCCTTCATCAACTTTGATGCTTCCCGTGCCAAACGACCATATTCAGTGGCAGTCTTTGTGCCCATCTGCCAGAAACCATCCACTTCATTGCCAAGACACCAGGTCTTGATTGCATGTGGCGAAGTATAGCCGTGCTGCTTTCGGAGATCAGAGAGCCTTGTCCCGCCTGGATGATTGCAATATTCGACCAGCTTACGAGCTTCATCAATTCCGCGGGTTCCGAGGTTTACCGCCAGCATCGCTTCCGTGCCGATGAGTCCGCACCAATCCATAAACTCATTCGTGCCGAACTCGTTGATCTCAGTCACACCCCATGCGAGGTCGAGACGTTTGGGACGGTGTACCTTTGGTCCAACTCCATCCTCCCAATCGTAACCACTTACAAAGTTTCCACCGGGGTACCGAATGATAGGCATCCCGAGACCCTTTACAAGGTCAATGACATCCATACGAAAGCCATTGGAATTCGCGGATGGATGGCTAGGCTCGTACATCCCGGTGTATATGTGCTTTCCTAAATGCTCTGCAAATCCGCCGTAAAGCCGCGGATCGATAGATGTCACAACATACCTTGGGTCAATCAGGATTCTAGCCGTGGACGATTTCATCAATGTACAGTTCCCCGTACCGACATAGTAATCCTGTGGATGCTGGACTACCGGCAGCGCTCTGCAAGGTGAATGGCCAAATTTTGGATATCGACGATTGGAAGCGCGATATCGATGGGAAATTTCAGCGTCCCCTTGCTGGAAATGTACGATGCGAGCGGTTCAAGCATCGCATCATCGGCGCCAAGCCAGCCATACAGCGCA
>JAURHZ010000030.1 GCA_030833025.1 Armatimonadota bacterium | reverse complement strand
CGAAAACCGTGTCCTGCAGGCGGATGCACTGCGCTGTGAGGAAGTTCGTTGGATTAGTGATACATCTGGTAGCCTCTCCATCGACCTCATCAAACCTCTCTACGTGTCCTGGCTGCCCGCGGATGTTGTGGTAACTGGACGTATTCGGGGGCGCTCGGATTTACCGCAATTTGATGTGTCGGTAACGGGAAAGCATGTTGATATTGCACGTCTGGTGCCGATGGTGCGTGGAGACCTGATGCCTTGGGCGATGGACATATTGCATGAGAGCGGTGATTACCAGGCAGTTAGCAAGGCCTTTGGGTGGCGCGAGGCGGACTGGGATGTCTCAGGTGATGTGGGCGACATCAGTGCAAAAATCAGCGGAACGACAGATCAATTGCGGATTGAGGGCAATGTCCACCTTGAGGCGATTGGACTTGGCGAGTACCGTATCGGAAGCGCATCCACGCAGTTCCTCTGGCAGAACCAAACGCTTGCATTGTCGAATATCGCGGCGACCCTTGAAGCTGGGCGTGTATCGGGCGATGTCCGTATTGGAAATGATGGCAAGGTTGCCGGGCTACTGACGACGGAAAGCCTGAACATTGGTATTTTGGCAAATCGTGTAACACAGGATGCGGCGATTGGGGGGAGTGTTTCCGCCCGTATCGGCGTGTCTGGCTCGCTACAGTACCCGATTCTCAGTGGGCAGCTGCAGGTACGCGACCCTCTTCAGTACGGTGCGAGCCGGTGGATGCCGGGGAAGCCGTTCGGTGTTAGCGCAACACGTGTGAGTCAGGCAGATGGACCATACGGCTGGGATGTAAACCTGTCGCCACTTGCGACATCTGATTACGGCGCCGATTGGAATCTCTCTAAGCTCGAGTGGCTTGGAGGGGAGCGAACGCTCCGTGTTTCAGCAGGTGTAAATGGACTAACGATCGATGAGCTACGGTCCTTAGGGAAAGTGTTACCGGTAACGGAATTTACGCCCATTGGCTGGACCGACAAGATTCCGGAAAACCTTAGCGCCGAGATTTCGACCATGGCCGACATTACACTCCACCACGATGGCGACCGCTGGGTGGACCCGATGGTTGTGATTACGGCGCTTGGTAAGTCCCCGTCGCTGGGACAGGCCAAGTTTGATCTATTACGCCTAGATGCAACGCTTGAAGAGCGTATCTGGACCATTCGAGATGCATCTCTTGATTCCGAAAAGTCCGTGATTACTGGGCGGGGGACCTTACGCTTACCCGAGGGCACTTCGGATAAGAGCTACGGGATGGACTTGGTGTTTGAATCCATCCAGCCATCAATGGACCTCTTCAAGCCGTTTATTGGCGATATTCCTTTGGTCGGTCAATGGGATAGTGTGACGATTGTCGCTAAGGGGACAACTGCACGGCCAAAGATTCAAGGCACAATTGATGGCAATGGTCTGGCTTGGGTCATACCGACGAAAGACAAGATCAACCTCGATATCGTACGTGTCAATGCCCGACTAGAGGCAAACATTGCCGGTGACCTCTATCTGTTCATCGATGAAGCACTGGCCAAACATGATGAGCAGGAAATCCGTTTGAAAGCGGGTGTCCCAATCAGCCTGGATGCCATGCGTATTCTTCCCGATAAGCCCATCGAAGAGCTGAAAATGGTCGCGGATAACGTTCAGCTAAGGACACTCGCCGATGCCCTTCAGTGGAAATCGATAGACATCGCTGGGGAATTGAATGGTGAGGTATCGGTAACCGGGACACTAAACAAGCCAAAGCTTGGCGGTAATGTGGCCATCACCGATGTTAGCGCAGCGTTGACATCACAGGTGAGTAAGCGACAAATGATCAGTGCTCTAAAGTCGGGCAATGTGGCATTTGACTTAAGTGGAAACAGGGCGACAGTCGCCCGGGGGGAGATAGAGCTGGCATCACCTCCATCCCAGCCAAAACTACCCGGAGGTGCGGCAAAGCTAAAGGGCTATGTTCAGCTTGACAATTTGGAGGACTTTACTCGTCTGTTCCAAAAGGCCGATGCGAATCAGCCGGTGGCTCGCCTGCGTGGTCAGTATGCCCTTGAGATTGAAGCCAAAGCGCTACGTCCGGAAATTAACAACCTGACTGCTTGGCTTGAAGTCAAGGATCTAAAGGGTGCAAATGGTCTTGGGGAGGCCCTCAGTGCACAAGTGGATGGTGTTATCAAGATTACCGGCGACATTCTGAATCCGATTTTTGCCACTGATGAGAACAGCCCGCTCGAAGTTCGAGATGCTATTTTCCGTGTTCCGAGGCCAAGTGTGCCGGCTGGAACACCAAAGACTGCGACGGTTAACCCACAATGGAAGCTTGGGATAAAGCTGGCCACCGATGCCCGCGCCATTCTTTTCGCAAGCACGACGACGGGGCTGGAGCTACGTGGCCGCGGAGATGTATCCGTTGGTGGAAGCATGGTGGATACAAAGGTGGTGGCGAATTTGATCACCACAGGAGGCCAGCTTCGCTATCCGCTCGCACGTCTGGATATAAACCGCGGTGGGGATGTGCTGGTCAACTGGTCGAAGCTCAAGTCCACGGCGACACTTGCTGGTGTTGTTGCTGAGGGGCGCATCACGGGCATCGCCGATAGCAATGGCACACGTGCCGTTGACTCGCGTTTTGCAAACCCAGTGCTTGCAAATACAGGTGCATCGACATCGCAGACATATCGAGTGCTCGCAAAGCTGACTGGTGTTGTTGATATCGGTGCAGTGGGTGGCACCGAGATTCTTCAGCTTCTGACACTCGATGCTGAACCAAGCCTTACACGGAACCAAATCGTCGACTTATTAGGAGCCAGACGGCAGTTCGATCTCATCGCAAGTGGTGACACCGATCAGGCTGTACGTGAATTTGGAAACCGTATTTTCGAGGCCGGGCTTGTACCGAGCGTGTTTGCGCCAATTACGAACAGTGTCCGCGATACGTTTCGTTTGGATGCCCTAGATGTAACATATGGCACGGATGGCCTTGCAACGTTCCGAGTGGTTCGTCGATTTGATGAACCATTTGATCGCTTCAGTGTTGATCTGACGCGGAGCCTTTCTACGCGAAGCCAAGCTGGCCGTCAGCTTCCTTACAGCTATGGTGTCAATTACGAGCTGTTTACATTCCGTACCAGGGGACGCTATCAGCCCCGCTTCCTCCTTGGAGCAGCACAGACCAGCACCCAGCGCGACACGCTGTTTTTCATCCGGGGAACGGTCAACTACTGATGTGGATGACATCGGATACTGCACCATCGGTTGCTGAAGTGAATTGCAACGAAACCATTCGGTTTCTGAAATGTCCAAGGTAGTGAAACATTGGACGACCAGAACGCTGCACCGGAGCAAGACCCGGTACGCTATCCTTTCTGGGGGGCTGAGGCACGCAAGCGCCGGGCCTTTGAAAAAGCGTATCGTGCGCATGAAATTCGGATCTATAACTTCATCTTGCGGATGGTTGGAAACCCGGACGATGCGGCGGACATTATGCAGGAGACATTTGTCAATGCATGGAGATCGTGGGGCAAGTTCAGGGGAGAGTCACAGGTTTTTACCTGGCTGTATCAAATCGCTTATAACAATGTAAAGAACTGGTACAAGGTTCGAGACCGGAGGCGTGGTCGCGAATCGTTTAGCTTGGATGCTCCGGTTGGCACGGATGAAGACGATGGGATGGCCCGTGATGTCGCAGACTGGTCGGCCCTTCCTGAGCGGCTTTTTTTGGACAAAGAACTTGATACGCTTGTGCGGGATGCGGTAGATGCGCTATCGCCAGAGTACAGAGACGTTTTTGTGCTTTCCGTGTGGGAGAATATGTCCTACGAGGAAGTGGCACAGGTGAGTGGGCTTACGGTTCCGGCAGTCAAAACACGTCTGCATAGGGCTAGGCTGAAAATCAAGCTGCGGCTTGACCCTTACATCGCGGGATTGGGAAAACAGGACAAGTGATGTCACTCGACATCGTAAAGGGATGCATATGGTACGACGGCTGGCAATTTCAAGTGCATTAATCGCGCTGGCGGCGCCTGGGTTCACCCAGGATACGCGACCGGTAGCAGATATTGTCATCACTGGACTGGTGCGCACAAACGATGAATCGGCGCGTCTCGTGATCCGCAATGCAGGCGTACGCGAAGGGCAACCATTTTCCAACGATGCTTTCACAAAAGCACGGGCGGCTCTCCGTGACAAGGGGCTATATGCCGAAGTCTATGCCCGAACGGAAGACACGCTCGATCGCAAAGTCAAAGTGGTCTTTGAAATCGTCGAAAATCCCGTCATCGGAAATATTGTCTTTTCCGGCAACCGCTCGATTCCCAATGCCAAGCTCCTTCCGTTGCTCCAAACCAAGCCCGGCGATGTCCTGAACACAAAGACACTGGCAGAGGACATCACAAAAGTTCGCCGGTACTACGATGAACAGGGCTTTAACATCGTTGTTACCGAAAGCTACCAATTCGACCCAAAAACGGGAACACTCACCGTTCCATTGCTTGAAACTGTTATCGAATCGATTGCCATCACGGGTCTTAGCAAAACAAAGGACTTTGTCGTCCGGCGTGAACTTCGCTCAAAGCCAGGCGATCCACTCAACTTTAAATTGCTCAATGATGACCTGACGCGCCTGCTCGCGCTTAACATCTTCCAGTCGCCACGCTTTGAGAACCCTGAGGTTGGCTCGGAAGTTGGTAAGGTCAAGGTCACCTTTACGATGCCCGAGCAGCGTACCGCCCAAGCAGGTATCTCGCTTGGCTATACAGCGCAGCAGCGTTTGTTCGGAACACTCAACTTCGATGAACAAAACCTACAGGGGAAAGGGCGTGGACTAAACCTCGCATGGACCATCTCGGGTGGCGTTGCACAGAACTCGTACGAGCTAGGTTTCACCGAACCATGGTTTGACAACCAAAACACCAGCCTTTCGGCCAGTGTCTATAATCGCTTGAACTTCCGTTTCAACCGCATCATGACGGGATCACTCACGCAGGGCCTCACGAACAATCAGTACTACGAACAACGCGAAGGTGCATCTGCACGTCTTTCACGCCCCTTGACTGCGGACCGATTTACGCGTGCATTCGTTTCTGCCCGAACCGAGCAGATTCAAGCGAACAACCTTCAGGTCAACTACGACACTCTGACAAATGAGCAGATTCAGAACCTGCGGGGTGCCTTGATTCAAAATGGTGATGTCTCTGCGGTTACGTTTGGTTTGACCTCTAATCGGGTTGACAATCCACAAGATCCATCTAAGGGATTCTTTTTCAGTCCCAGTATCGAAGTTGGTTCAAGTGGCTTTAACTTCCAGAAACCACGTTTGAATCCTGACTACGTCGATGCAACATCAACTCCGAACGTCCCACGTGTCTTAGTCGATTCTCGCTCGCAAAGCGGTGCGTTCTCCAAGCTTATCTTCGATATTCGTAAGTACACCAACCTCGAGAAGCCCCGTCAGAATTTGAGCGATACCCGGAAAGTATTGGCATCACGTCTGCTTATCGGTGTTGCCACCGGTAATATCTCTTTCTCCGAACAGTTCTTCATGGGAGGACCGGATAACCTACGTGGTTACTTTAACGACCGCTTCTGGGGAAACCGGACATTCCTGTTCTCAAACGAACTTCGGATACCGTTTGGAAAAGACAACCCGCTTGGCGGTGTTGTGTTTGCAGATGTCGGTGATGCTTGGAATGCTATGGATGTAAACCGTGAGAATATCCCCGGATTTACACAGCATTCACAATTCAAACCGCAATGGGGGTTAGGCTTCGGTCTGCGCATCACCATTGGTGGAATTGGTAAGATTCGCCTTGACTATGGATTTGATCAGAAGGGGACCGGTAGGAGCCACTTCTCTATTGGACAGACATTCTAGGAACTGGGATTTGAACTCATGAATTTCACAGGTTATAAAACCACCGCTCGACTTTTCGGCGCACTGCTGCTCGCAACAGGCACGGTCATCAGCACACAACAGGCATCCCATGCCCAAGCGCAGCAGTTCGGCATCGTAAATTTCCGGCGGTGTGCCCAAGAATCCAAGATGAAGGCTGAGCTCGATGCAAAGTTTGCTGAAATCTCGAAGCAGCTTTTGTCTGTGTTTCAGAAGATGAAGGATGCGAATGCAGTTTTCCTGGATGCCAATGAAATCAAGGAACTTGCTGCGCTCTATGAGAAGGCTCAGCCATCTGATGCGGATAAAAAGCGGATTGAGGCCCTGGTAGGCAAGGCCGACTTGAAGCAGGGGGCTGCTAAGCGCCTTGATCAAACAGTCAATCCGACTGCAGAGCAAAAGCAAGAGCTGCAAAAACTCGCTCAAGCACAACAAGATGGTGCCGCTATTCTGCAGGCTGTTGGGGATGACTTTCAAAAGCGCGTAGATGCAAAGGCAGCTGAGCTCGAAGAGCAGCTCGCAGTCAAAGTCCGTGAAGTGGTGGCACAGGTGGCCAAGGAAAAGAACCTTGCACTCGTGTTTGACTCAGGACTTGTGATTTATGCATCGCTCGATATCACGGCGGATGTCCTTAAAGTTCTCCAAAAGTAAGCTGCTGGCGGCGTGCCTCATCGCACTTTCCACTGCTGCATGCAAACCGACACCGGATGCCTCTGGCATCCGGGTGTTTGTTGATTTGGATAGCCTTGTAGGATCTATCCAGCCGGAAACCAAGCGTTCCGTTACCCTGAGTTCGCCCGCAGGCCCTGTACCGCCAATTGGTGAACCGTTAGCCAGTTTTTCGCCAACGGACTGGGATAACCGCACCGCTGCACTCACCAAAGACCTTGCCGTTTCGAGGGTCGGTCTCGAAAAGTCAGGCGTCGATGGCCTTAGTCGTGTCCGCAAGGAAGCGGAAACCGCGCGACAGACCACCCTAAACACCCTTCGGACTCGGATTGAAGTCGAAGAGCGTCAGCAGCTGGCACTCGATGAAGCCGAATTTGTAACAAATGTACAAAAGGCAACTTTTCCTGAGTACATCTCGGATGGCGCTATCGGCCTCCTTCAGGTTGCCATCGCCAGTGAATCATCTGTTCTAGCGGATCAAAACGTTCCCGAGCTACCAGCCGATGTCGCCGCATCCGAAAGAACACGCCTCAGTGGCACCACCGCATTTGTCGAAAAGGCCCCCGATGGCACACTAAAGGTTGTCGTCGTTTACCCGCGCGGCGCAAAGCCGACTTATGTACGAAGCCGAGCGGAAATTGTAAGAGATGCTTTGCAAAAAGAAATGCAAAGACTTGCGACTATTCGTGATGATCAGTTGTCTAAGGTCGTTGAAGGACAGATTTCAGCGATGAAGGCTGTACGGGACACATCGGCAGCACGACTGCGACAAAGGCTGGATTCTGCAGAATCTGCCGTTCCAGTGGATGTGAAGTCGGCTGTAAGGCAGCAGGAAGTCGGTGATGTGGTTGAGAGAATCCTCTCAACTGCCGATACTGCAATGGGGGATGTTGGTTCGTCCAAACCGGTGCTTCGGCATCGGGCATCGGCAATGGCGCCAGGACAATCGCGGAAGCGGGTATTTGATTTGTCAGATGCTAGCTACCGGCAGAGGATACGTCGGGAAGTGGCTGACTTTGTTCAGGACACCGCACGACGTAATGGCTGGATTGCGGTGTTCGATCGCTCTTCGGCAAGTGCCGATAAGACGCAGTTTATGAAAACTGCTCTTATCAGGGAGCGACGGTTTATTTGGTGATGGATATGCAAATGCGTACAGCTGGTGAGTTGGCAAGTCTTGTACAGGGCGCCGTCCTAGGTGACCCTGATATTGAAATTCTAGGCGTGGCATCGATTAAAGATGCGCAAACGGGAGACATCACTTTGCCGAAACTGATAAGTTTATCCGGGATGCACACGCAAGCGGAGCAAGTGCAATCCTTGTCCCAAACACCCCCGATGTCGTTGCGCTCAGCCCAGCAATCGGCGTCGGCGCAAAGGTTTTCATCACGGTTGATAACCCACGGCTTGCGTTTACCCAGCTCCTTGACCTCTTCGCGCCAGTTGTACAGGTCGATCGCTCCATCCACGAAACCGCTGTCCTCGAACCCGGTGTAACTGTTGGCGAAAATGTAGCCATCGGTGCAAATGTTGTAATCGGTTCCAATGTACGTATCGGCAACAACGTGACCATCCTGCCACTGGCGTATATCGGCGCTGATGTCGAAATCGCTGATGGCGTTGTTATCCATCCAAATGTGTCCGTACTACACGGAACACTCATTGGCGCAAGAACCATCATCCACAGCGGGGCCGTCCTCGGTGCGGATGGCTTTGGTTACCTCCAAGTCGATGGTCGCCATCGCAAAGTTGCACAGATTGGGCACGTGATTATCGGCTCGGATGTCGAAATCGGCGCCAATGTAACCATCGACCGTGCCAAGACCGGTGCTACTAAAATCGGCAATGGAACAAAGCTCGACAACATGGTGCATGTTGGACATAACTGCCAGATTGGCGATGATGTCCTGATTGTCGCCCAAGTTGCACTTGGTGGCGGCGTTCAGATTGCTAACAATGCAATCATCGCTGGACAAGCTGGCATTAAAGAGCAGGTCAAAATCGGCCCGCATGCCATCATTGGTGCACAATCCGCAGTCCTACGCGATGTTCCAGGCGGCACATTTGTTTCCGGAAGCCCAGCACGGCCGCACCGGGAAACACTGCGTGCGTATGCATCGATGATGCAGGGAGCCGACCTCCAAAAACAAGTTGCCAGTCTGATGGAGCGTATCGCGGCCTTGGAGGCACAGCTCGGGCATCCCGGCGCGTGACGACATCGATAACCCTTGACGGTGTGGGAATCCACACCGGAGCATCGGCGCGCGTGATTCTTAACGTGGCTGAAACTCCGGGCATCCATATCCGCACAGTCAACGGAAGCGTGACGCTATCGCCCGAATGCGTAATCGACACGACACGGTGCACTGTCATCTCAAATGGTGATGCGAGGGTCTCTACCGTAGAGCATCTTTCAGCCGCGTGCACCGCCCTCGGTGTCTCGGCATTGGATGTAACCCTCGAAGGTCCGGAGCTGCCAATTGGCGATGGTGCCAGTCTGTTCTGGATGGATGCGCTGCGTGAACTTGGCTTTGTGGATGAAACCCCGAATTGGATTGATCTCCCATCTGCTATCGAAGTCTCCGGCGCCAATGGTGCCTTTATCGGTATTTACCCTGCATCCGAGCCAAGTCTGACAGTTTTGGTCCAATTTCCCGATGCTGTTGTTGGGACGATGGCAGCGCGGTGGGTGCCGGGCGATGCCTCGTTCCGTGATGTCGTTGCGCCGGCAAGGACATTTGGCTTCCGCCATGAAGTGGATGCATTGCTCGCAGCAGGCCTCGGCCGCGGCGGAACGCTAGAGAACTGTGTTGTGGTAGAAGAAGCAGGCTACGCTGGTGCCCTCCGGATGCCGGAAGAGCCAGCGATGCATAAACTGCTGGACCTTGTCGGAGATTTAGGTCTTTGCGGAGGTCTCCCAAAGGCTCAGATTGTGGCGGTTCGCCCCAGTCACGGATTGAATGTAACCGCAGCACGCGATGTGCTTGCGATGATGAGAAAGTAGGACACGATGGACATTGATTTAACCAAACCACTGGATATCCGCATCATTCAGCGCATATTGCCGCATCGCTATCCATTTCTCTTGGTTGACCGTGTACTCGAAGTTGAACCCGGCGTCAGAATCAAGGGAATCAAAAATGTTACGGTCAATGAACCCTATTTCAATGGCCATTTTCCCGAAAATCCAATCATGCCTGGTGTGCTCCAGCTAGAAATGATGGCGCAGGTTGCTGGAATCAGCCTCTTGCTCAGGCCTGAATACGAAGGCCGCCTTGCACTCCTCGCCGCCATCGACAAAGCGCGCTTCAGACGACCGGTTGTTCCAGGAGATGTCCTTCTCGTTGAAGCTGATGTTACTAAAATGCGCGGCCCGATGGGCTGGGTAAAGTGCACTGCGAGCGTCGAGGGCAAGGTTGTTTGCGAAGCCGAAATCGTATTCGCACTTTCAACCCAGGATCGTGAGCTCGGCGTATGAGTACAGTAATTCACCCAACTGCAATTGTCGATGCATCCACAATCATCGGTGATGGCGTCAAAATCGGACCCTTCTGTGTCATCGGCCCAAACTGCAAAATCGGCAACAACACCGAGCTGTTCGCGCATGTCGTCCTTGAAGAGAATGTAACGCTTGGTGATGACTGTGTTCTGAAGGCCGGCGTCGTGCTTGGTGGTGAACCGCAAGACCACAAGTTTAAGGGTGAATCAACCGGAGTTATCGTCGGTGATCGTGTTCAACTCCGCGAATACGTAACCATCCACCGGGCCACAGGCGAAGGTAACAACACGGTAATTGGGGATGACAATCTCTTAATGGCGTATGTACACGTGGGACACAACTGCCAGATTGGTAGCCGCAATATGCTCTCGAGCTATGCGGGTCTCGCTGGGCACGTGACGATTGAAGACCATGTCGTAATTGGCGGGATGGTCGGGATTCATCAGTTCGTCCATGTTGGCAAATACGCGATGGTTGGGGCGTACTCAAAGGTAGTTCAGGATGTTCCGCCGTTTATGCTCGCGGATGGTCGTCCTGCCGATGTCCTTGACATCAACGCAATTGGACTCCGTCGATCAGGTTTGCAGCAGGATGACCGAAACACGATTAGTGATGCGTATAAGCTTCTCTATCGTAGTTCTATGAATCGTTCCCAAGCCATCGAACAGATCCGTAACGAGCTACCGCAAATCGAGGCTCTGACGTATCTAGTTGCCTTTGTTGAGCGTGTGTCCAAGGGCTCAGCTGGCCGCCAGGATGATCGACCACGCCGCTGAGGCGAACAAATGCAAATAGCCATCACAACCGGTGAAGCCAGCGGTGACAAAGTCGCAGGCGAGCTCGCCAGGCGTCTTAAGGACCTTCTCCCAGATGCTCGCATCTGGGGGGTAGGCGGTACAGCGATGTCCGCTGCGGGTGTGGATGTCCTTGTCGATACGAGCCGCTTTGGAGCGATTGGTGTTGGAGGGGTATTGCCCCTTCTTCCGAAAATTCTTGGGGCACGGCGACAGGTGTTTGCCGCGATGCGTGAGCGTCGTCCCGATGTGCTTGTGGCAATCGATGCGGGGGCTTTTCACTACGGCTTCGGACCGTTTACTGGTTTGTGCCCATGGGTACGCAAGGAGCTACCCGAGACACGTATTCTGTCATGGATGCCACCAGGGTCGTGGAGGAAGAAGCTTGCGGGAAGCTCCCTTGGCGCTTGCACGGATGCCGTTTCTAGTCCATTTCGTTGGAATGCCACAGAGCTGCAACGCCATGGTGTGAACGCGACATTCACCGGACATCCACTGTTAGATTTCGTGAAATCTGACATCACCGATGCGCTTGCAAAATCACGCTGGGGCCTCGACATGAACCGGCCAGTGGTTGCATTACTTCCAGGAAGCCGTGAGCAAGAACTGGCTGAACTCCTTCCAGTAATGCTTGATGCCGCATATCAAATGGCCGAGCGCGTGCCCGGTGTCCAGTTTTTGCTTGGACTCGCACCGACCATTGATCGGGAGCGGGTGCAGAATTTTGTCTTGGATGCACATAAACGCGCTCAAACCCGTGCCTTGCATTCAGATGATGTTCAACAAAATACAGCTGGCCCTGTGCTGACACCCGTTCACGTAACGGCAGGTGCATCCAGAGGGAATACACCAAGCCAGCCGTGGCACCTCGAACGCTCTACGCGGAACACGCACATGCTTCCGCTCGTGATTGTCGAGGATTCAACCTTTGATGTACTCAAAATGGCTGATGTCGCGGTCTGTGTCAGTGGCACGGTGACATTGGAAGCTGCGATTTTGGGGACACCGATGGTGATTGTCTACAGGCTTCCAAAGTCGGGTGTTTGGCAATACAAGCTGATGAAAAAGCGGCTCCCCGCGCATATTGGTTTGCCGAACTTGATTGCTGGCGAGCAGATATGTCCTGAGCTGCTCCAAGATGATGCAAATGCAGATCGGATTGCGGCTGAAACCGTGATGTTGTTGCTTGATCCTGAGTGGCTTTTCCGGATGAAAGAGGGCTTGCGCGGTGTGCGGGATGCTCTGGGAGAACCGGGGGCGATTCAGCGTACGGCGGAGCTGGTGGTGGCGCTTGGGAATGGTAGACGGAAATGAAGCTTGTGATTTCGCCGTGCCCGAATGATGTCTGGGTGTTCGCGGGGTGGATGCTTGGTAAGGTGGCTGGACCTGCGGTAGAGGTCGAGTTCCTCGATGTCCAGGCGGCGAATGAGCTGTTGATGGCTGGTGGTGGCGACGCGGATGTCATCAAGGTTTCGTATGGCGTTTGGCATGCTCTGGGAGCGAACTGGCATCCACTCCGTAGCGGGGGAGCCCTTGGACGTGGGTGTGGGCCATTATTGTTACAGAATGCGACAGGTGAGGCTAATGGCCCAATTCTGGTTCCTGGGCTGCACACCACGGCAAACCTGTTGCTGGATGTCTACCTCGATGGCGAAGCTGTGACTAAGGAATTCCTTCCCTTTGATGCCCTGTATGCACGCCTTTGTGCTGAGCCGGGGAGTCGTGGTGTGGTGATTCATGAGAGTCGCTTCACGTATGTCCGTGATGGCCTAACGCTAGTACAGGACCTTGGGGAGCACTGGGAGCGTGTGACGGGCGCACCTATACCGCTTGGGTTGATTGTTCATCGTGATGGCTTAGACACTGCTGAAATCGATGCAACAATTCGGCGAAGTATTGCGTGGGCAGATGCGCATCCGGTGGAGGCGCTGGCATTATGTGCGACGCACGCACAGGAGCTGGAACCGGATGTAATGAAGGCTCATATTGGCCTGTACGTCAATTCCTTTACGGTAGACATCGGGGCCGAGGGGGAGGCAGCAATCACTGCGCTGTCATCCAAGCTACACACGCGGCCTGTGAACAACAAAATCTAAAAGCAAACAGATGTTTGCATTCTCCCACCTTGCATGTTATTCTTGGGCATGCAAACAAATGTTCACATGCCTTTCCGGGTTAGTTCCTCCGATGCGAGTATTGCCTTGAGGAAACCAATCATGAGTAATATCTGGCCAGGCTTTGTAGCGACGCATACGTTGCCATCATCGGTAGCACAGCAATCCCAGCGAGAGGCGCGTCGGATGGCACGTAAGCTACAGGCTGAGCGTCGTCGTCGATCCCTTTGGGTGGTGGTTGCATTAGTCGTTGGGGCAGTGATTGGATCGATGTTTAGCAAGGCGCATAGCCAATCGGTTCCTGTTCCACCAACGGTTGTAAAGGTCGGCGCTGGGGATACGGTTTGGTCGATTGCAAAGCGTTATCCAAGGAGTGGAGTTACGACTGGTGCACGGATGCATCAGATTCTTAAAGCAAATCCAGCGCTGGGCAGCACGCTTTATTCGGGCGACACAGTGGTCATCCCGGCACGTTAGTGTAAAAGCCCCCTAGTTTAATTTGCTTAATGCGGTTTGATTCAGCGCAGAAAAATCGCAATCAGTTGTTCCGAGGCTTGTATTTGAGTTGCCCGCAACCAGCTACCGCTTTACCCGGCAAGCCACGCTGGAAGGGTATCTGAGTGATGACAGGCGATACGCCGGGCATCGCCAACTTGAATCAGCTGAGTGTTATCTGTTAGGCAGCGATCCGATTTGAACCCACAGCGCGCCTGAAAGCGGCAGCCTCCCGGAATATCGAGTGGGCTGGGTGGGTCGCCTTCGAGAACCGGTGTAGTACGTCGCTTGTATAACGAGTTATTGCTTTACTCAGCCAACCACGCTGGAAGGGTATCTGAGTGATTACAGGCGATACGCCGGGCATCGCCAACTTGAATCAGCTGAGTGTTATCTGTTAGGCAGCGATCCGATTTGAACCCACAGCGCGCCTGAAAGCGGCAGCCTTCCGGAATATCGAGTGGGCTGGGTGGGTCGCCTTCGAGAACCGGTGTAGTACGTCGCTTGTATAACGAGTTATTGCTTTACTCAGCCAACCACGCTGGAAGGGTATCTGAGTGATTACAGGCGATACGCCGGGCATCGCCAACTTGAATCAGCTGAGTGTTATCTGTTAGGCAGCGATCCGATTTGAACCCACAGCGCGCCTGAAAGCGGCAGCCTTCCGGAATATCGAGTGGGCTGGGTGGGTCGCCTTCGAGAACCGGTGTAGTACGTCGCTTGTATAACGAGTTATTGCTTTACTCAGCCAACCACGCTGGAAGGGTATCTGAGTGATTACAGGCGATACGCCGGGCATCGCCAACTTGAATCAGCTGAGTGTTATCTG
>JAURHZ010000309.1 GCA_030833025.1 Armatimonadota bacterium | reverse complement strand
TTCCCTATCTAGTGGCCAGCTGGTTGCCGAAACGCCGATCGGGCAGGTGAATGTAAGCCATTCCCGCATCCCCGGGATGTGGGCTGGGGCGACGGCACGTGCATTACCGATCGGACTTGATTTGGTGGATGTAAGTGCATTCCCAGTGGACATCGATGGCGATGCGATTAGTGCAGACACTTGGGCAACCTTGGAAGCGCTTGCCAAAGTGACACAGCGTGGGCTTGATTGGGTGCTGTCAGCTGCCTGTTACCCGGTGGATGGACTCCTTACAGCACCGAGTGGAGATCGCTACCGAGCCGCATTTCTTCCAAATCTTCCCACGGATGTTCGCGCTGTGGTGGTGGTGCCTGTGGAACACACGTGTGATGTCAAAGAAGTCGACATCGTTGCAAAAATTATTTGCCATTTCAATGAGTAAATAACTGGCAATGTTGGGAATAAATCTTTCGTAGGCACTTGGTGACTCAGGTACCTACATCTGCCATTCATGGCGGCGAATGACCACTGCCCACCTGCGGTGGTCATTTGAATTTTTTCAATATCTACGCTGATGTTGATATTTCACATCTGATTGCCCGTCCAGCAATGTGCGCGATGGCCACTTGTTTTCTCCTAGTCTCCCGAATGGCGGATGGAATCGCCATCCACTTTGGATAACGTGATGTCACAAGGCGGGACAAGGGAGCACTTCGATGAGACTGGATGAAAAAGTAATAGTAGTAACCGGTGGCGCAAGCGGAATCGGCCTTGCGACCGTCGAGAGGATTCTGCTTGAGGGCGGACACGCCGTCATCGCGGATTTGGCGACTAGCCAGGGAGGCTTTGAAGCCGAGCGCCTGCGCGCCGCATATCCTGAGCGGTGCATTTTCGTGGCTACCGATGTGCGCTCCACAGCCGATGCCATCGCGATGATTGATGAAACCCTTGCGGCATTTGGTCGGGTGGATGGCTTATTTGCAAATGCAGGGATTGGTCTGACACACTCCGCTGAGTCCTATCCGGATGGCGAGTTTCAAAAGGTCATCGATGTCAACCTCACAGGAGCCTTCCGGACTATCCGCGCAGCCTTGCCACTTATGTATGAACAAGGCTCTGGCAGCATTGTGACCTGTGCATCCATTCTCGGAGTGATGGGGCAATCCACAACCGCTGCCTATAGCGCAAGCAAAGCTGGACTTGTCAACCTCACGCGAACCATTGCCCTTGAAGGAGCAAAATTCGGTGTCCGATGCAATTCCGTTGGACCGGGGTATATCGAAACCCCGATGCTAGCTCAGCTGTCGGATGAAGCCAAAGAATACGCAAAATCGTTGCATCCACTCGGGCGCCTTGGACGTCCGGAAGAGATTGCTGCAGCGGTGGTCTTTCTGCTCTCCGATGATGCAAGCTTTGTCACGGGAGCCAACCTCCTCGTGGATGGCGGTTACACAGCAGGGAAAGCCTGACACCGGTAGACTGGCGACATCACATTCCCTTTCACTGAGGAGAGTTTTCGATGTCCGATACAGCTACGAAAATCACGGCTCAGCTTCCTGAAGTCGCTGTTTACATGAAAATGCTTGAGCAAAGTACGAGTGAATGGCGGTGGATGCTGGGCAAGGATGTCACCCCCGCGCAGCTTTCGCATCAAGCCTATCCGGGAGCGCATAGTATTGGGGCGGTTCTTTTACACATGGCTGATTCCGAGGCCATTTGGACGATGGAAGTTTTGGAGGGTGGTTCCGTCCCCGATGCGCTGAAGAAAGAACTGCTGGCCGACGAAACGGATGTCTGGAATGGCAAGTGGCCTACCGTCCCGGCTGAACCGCTGGAGTTCTATTACGAAAAGTTGGATCGTGTGCGCAAACATACGCTTGAGGTTCTTGCTGGGCTCACAGATATCGACAAGGATTTCACTGCATGGGGCAATACATTTTCCTTACGATGGATCCTCGGGCATATGGTTTCGCACGACAGCCAGCATGGCGGACAGGCGATTCTGCTCCACGTCGCCCAGACTCTGCGCCGCTAGGGCAGGAATTAGTGTGGATGTAGGTGAAGGTCGTACCATGAACATCCTTCGCATGGTTCTTCCAATTCTCTGTGTGATGACATCGATGGTGGGAGCTTTTGCACAGACGCAAACTCCCATCATCATCCCGCTCTACCCACCAGGGCACCCGACGCTCCAAGGGCAGAATGAAAAGGAAATTCTGACCCCACCGGATGCAAAGCCTGGGCAGTACTTCAACATCAAGAATGTCCACAACCCGATTATTTCCGTGCACCTCCCTCCGAAAAACAAAGCTAACGGCACGATGGTCATCGTTGCGCCGGGCGGCGGACATCGGGAGCTGGGCTGGCCAAACGAAGGAACACAAATCGCCGAATGGTTGAATCAACGTGGTGTTGCGGCGGCTGTTTTGAAGTACCGTCTCGCGTTTACGCCGGGCTATAAGTACACCGTCGAGGGGGAGGCCCTGCAAGATACACAGCGCGCATTTCGTATTTGCCGCGCAAATGCGAAAGAGTGGGGCATCGACACAAAGCGTGTTGGAATCCTAGGCTTTTCAGCTGGTGGAGCACTCGCTGCGCTCGTGCATATGCGTAACGATGCGGGTAAGCCTACGGCTACCGACGTGATTGAGCGTCAAGGGTGCCGGCCTGATTTTGTCGCATTGGTTTATGCGGGCTGGAGTCCGATGTACTTTTCAATCCCATCCGATGCGGGTCCCGCATTTCTGACAAGCGCCGGCAAGGATGATGAATTTCATGCCAAGCAAACGGTGGAGTACTACAACCTTCTGTTTACGGTTGGGGTTGAAGCAGAGCTGCACATTTACGGTCACGGTGGGCATGGGGGCGCGATCAGCGAGCGCAAAGGCATCCCCTTCGGCACATGGCAGGTGCGCTTCGAAGAGTGGATGGCAGATTTGAAGCTCCTCAAGAAGAACTAGCGTAACGGAACACAGAAAAGCCCCGGGGAAACGCTTATGTCCCCCCGGGGCTTTCTCGTTACTCTAAAACGCCTCTAGAACTCAATCACGCTGCGGATTACATTTCCGGTTTCCATGAGGTGGAATGCTTCCTCAACATCA
>JAURHZ010000308.1 GCA_030833025.1 Armatimonadota bacterium | reverse complement strand
TAGGGTTTTGGATGGGATTCGACAAGCTCCCGGGATGCCTTGACAAGGGCATCCGGGCCGTGGCCATCGACGTGGATGCCATATTCGGTCTCGATGCCCATCAGGCGTCTCGGGAGGCTTGCCATGTGTGATTACGCTCCTGCAGCCGTGCGAGCGACGGCTTTGAAGCTCGCTTGTAGGGCTGGGTAAAGCGCCTGGTAGTGTGGAACCCACTTTGCATAGGTGGATGCATCGGCTCCAGGAGCTGCAGCAGGTGTGGTTCCGACGAGGGCCGCACAGGCATCCTTTACATTTGCAAATGTCCCAGCACCAACAGCCGCGAGGATTGCTGCGCCGGCGGCTGGTCCTTCATCGAGGGTCGGGAGGACGTGCTTTTGATTGGTTACATCCGCCATGATTTGTAGCCAGAGCGTGCTCTTGGCACCGCCGCCGATAGCGCGGACTTCATTTATGGGCACATTCAAAGATGTCAGCAATGCGGTTGCATCGTTTACGGAGTACGCGACGCCTTCGAGGACAGAGCGGGCGAACCAGTCCTGTGTTGTGCGAAGGGTTGCGCCAAAGAAGACGCCACGGGCATCCGGGTCGGCATACGGTGTGCGCTCTCCCGTGAGGTATGGGAGGAAGATCAGGCCTTCGCAGCCGGCGGGTGCGGTTGCAGCACCGGCGGTGATTTCAGGGTAGCCAGCGGCTGGCTGGAAGGTGTCACGGTACCAGCGCAGGGCGCCGCCACCGGAGAGCATGCAGCCCATCAGGCCCCATTCACCGGGAACTGCGGAGCAGAAGGTACCGATGCGTAATTCGGGATCGACGGCGGGAGTTGCGGCGTGTGCCCAAACAACGGCCGATGTACCAAGCGAGAGCATCACCTGTCCGGGGCCGACGACACCGGCGCCGACTGCGCCTGCGGGTTGGTCACCTGCGCCACCGACGACGGGGATGCCTTCTCGTAGACCTGTTGTTGCAGCGGCTGAGGCGGTGATGTGACCTGCGATTTCAGGAGATTCGATTAGCGGTGGGAAGAGTGCGAGGTCGATTCCGAGAGCGGTAGCAAGCGGCTTGGACCAAGTGCGGTTTCGAACATCGAGGATACCGGTACCGGATGCATCGGAGATTTCGCTGTGTTTATTCCCGGTGAGCAGGAAGCGGATGTAGTCCTTAGGCAAGAGCACAGTGGTGAGACGAGCGAAGTTTTCGGGTTCGTGCTTTCGCATCCAGAGGACTTTAGGAAGGGTAAACGATGCGACGATGTTCTGCCCGAGAAGGTCAAAGAGACCTGCCGGGCCACCGGCTGCAGCGGTGATTTCGGCACATTCATCGGCGGTACGGGCATCGCACCAAAGGAGCGCGGGCCGGATCACGTTGTCATTTGCATCGAGGAAAACCGAGCCGTGCATTTGTCCAGTGAGGCCAACGGCATCGATAGTGGATGGTGAGATACCGGCTGTCGCGCAGACACCTTTGATGCTTTCGATGGCGGCTGGCCACCACTGGGTATCGGGAGATTGCTCAGCCCATTGTGGCTTTGGTGTGCTGAGGCTGTATTCCTGGGTGTTTGTGGCGAGGACGGTGCCAGTTTCGGAGAGCAGGATGGCTTTGGTGCCGCTGGTTCCGATATCGATTCCGAGATAAGTGGCCATTGGGGACTCCTGTGGCAGCGCCAATAAATGGCGAGTTGCCTATTAGTGATTATTATGCGGCAGTGTTGGGGGCTTGTGGGTGTGTTGCAGGGTGAATCGGTGAAGAGGTCAAGGTGTTGACTTTGGTTTACGTGTTGCTTGCTGATAGAAGAGGATCTGCTGTGCCCATCCGGCGTAGTCCCCAAACCGGTCATGAAAGGCATCCACTGCGAGCTGATAGTTTTTGGGTGTGAGTGAGACATCAGCGAGGTTTGGCGCGAAGTGGTTGCGAGCGATTTTCCAGATGTGTGTGTCGACGGGGACGGCATGATGGTGTCCGAAGGCGAAGAGTGCGATGCAGTCGGCAATTTTGCGTCCACAGCCATCTATTTTGGTCAGTGTTGCCACGAGTTCTGAATATGGGAGGCCAGCCAGGGCATCCATAGAGATGTCATTGGCTACAAGAAAGTGTGCAGCGGCGATGATGCGCGGTGCCCGGAAGCCAAAACCGTAGGAGCGGAGCTCTGCTTCTGTGACATCGAGGAGCTGCTCGATCGTTGGAAAGGCGTAGAGACTTTCACCGATAGGTGTGCCGTGATGCCTGGCGAGTGTGTTTAGCATTTGGGAGATGCGGCTGATGGGCGCTGCGGATGCGCAGAGAAATGCGAAGAGGCATTCGTGTGGATCTTGTTTGGTGATGCGAATACCGGGTTGATTTTCCCAAGAGGCAGCAAAGAGGGGTACTGAGTGCCAGTCTTTTGCAAGAAGTTCGATATCGACTGTCTCAAGAGCGAAAAAGTCGTTGATGAAGAATTTAGTATTGGGATTTGATGTCTGCGCGTGTATTGCAGCTGGCGTTTGTTGCAGCTGGATGACATTTCTTCCTTGAACTCCAACGATAATGCCTTTGTGATCTTGGGTAAAGCGAAAGAGCTGTCCAGAGAAAATGGTCGCGTGTGCATCGAGTGCACTGGTTGAGATGTGTAGCTTGTAGGTATGCGGTGTCATTTGATGTTGGTCTAGATAAACATCCTATCGCTGCGTAATTTAATACACTTTTCAACTGTTACGGTAAAAATGGCTGTGATAATGTCGATGTGTGTGGTGCGTCAGCGGGGTTACGATTGGTGTTTCTACTATAGTAAACCTGCATCGAACTGCCAGATTTTGCACTAGCGTTTATCCGTTCCCTTACCTATAATATGAACGTATATTTGTTAATGTAGCTATGTTGTTTACTGTTGCGGTCGTGTTCTGTGAATGAGTTGGCCGGGGAAATATCATGCGGACAATGAAAAAAATCTTTGGACTTGGGAGTGTTATCGTTCTTAGCACTGTTGCCACGACGGCAAATGCTCAGAACCTCCTGACGAACGGAAGCTTTGAAATCTTCCGTGGCAACAACTCTGTAACGCAGGCTTCCATCACGGGTGCAGTTGGAACAGGTCTCGGGTCTGGCAT
>JAURHZ010000307.1 GCA_030833025.1 Armatimonadota bacterium | reverse complement strand
ACCGCAGCCGATCGTTCGCGCCTGCAGTTTGGATTGTCCGGAAATATTAAGCGCGGTACGCCATCCCTTGGCCTGTTACAGACATCCGATACGCTAACCGATGTCGCAGGTAACAAAACCGTAATCGATGCCACACAAACCAACCTCGGTGGGCGTCTTGGCACGAGTGACTTCACCGTTCAGAACCTTCGGTCAAATACCCTTGGTGCAAACAAGGCCACCACAGTGGTTGACCAGCAAAAGGTCGGCTTTGTTGTTCCGGTCAGCATGCTCAAAGGCGCGCCAAAGCTTAAAATCGGACGCACCGATCAGTCTGTTTATGTTGGAAACAACCGTATCGACACCGATACCAATGAACTTGGCTTCGCTGGTGCCATCGGTGGTGCGAAGATAGCCGCTGACATTACCCGCACTGATGCCCTTGGCACAGACGGCAAGACAGGCTTTGCCGATAAGCAAGCCCTGCAGTTCACGTATGGCGGTGGCAAGTTGCCAGGGTTGTCGTTCAACCGTGGTGGGGATGTCAAGACAGACCCAAATGGTGTCCGTATCGGCACCATGACCGACACGACAAACTTTACGACTAAGGTCGGAGTGCTTGACTTTTCGAGCAACATGTTACAAACAGATGTCGCTACCGTTGACCGTCGCCGAGTCATCACCGACACAAACACATCCGTTCTCCGCTACGGCGGCAAGAAGGGACAGCCATCGCTTGCTCTGAAGCGCACAGATGGCACCCGTCAGCTGCAAGATGGCTCAGCGTTTGCCCTTACAACCGACCAGCTTGATCTGGGTCAGCACATCGGAAATGCAAAGCTTGCCTACCAATTCCAGCGCACCGATGGCGAATCTGGCAAGAAATCCAACGCCGGTGACCTTCAGACCGTTGGACTGCAGGTTGCACCTACCAAGAAAATGCCCGTCGGCGTGAATGTAACGCGTAGCCAAGGCAACTTAGTCGATGAAGCAGCAAACAAAACTGGCATTGTCCTCGACAAAGTGGATGTCTCATCCAAAGTCGGTGCTGGAAATGTTAAGGCGGCCGTTGGTCAAACAGCGACGACAAAGGAAGATGCCAAGGCTGGCGGACTCGCCCGTGATACGGCAGTCACACTCCAAACTCCTATTTGGGGGCGTGGACAGAATGCAGCCGTAACCGTCTCCAACTTTAATAACCAAACTGGCTATGCTCTCGAAAACCGTAATGGCTTTCAGGTTTCGTTCAACCCCATAAAAGGCCTGACCGTTGCCAATGAACAAACAACTGGTGTCATCACACCCGTTGGCGCCGCCGCGCCATCGAGAAATGTAACGACATCAAAGACATCCGCTGAGCTTGTCCCATCTTCTGGTACAAAGCTGCAGTCATCCGTGCAAACACTCACCGATGGCCAGAAGCAAGTTGCGACCACCGATGTCGCAGCAACGCTCGGTGGACAGAAGACATTGTTCCAGGTAGATGGCTTGCTTCGCTTACGCGATGCCAATATGGGCGATGCAACTGCAAACCGTGACAGTGCCAATGCGAACATTGCTCTGCACCCAATCAAGGGTGTGACCGTGCGTGGCTCGTACATCCTGAACCCAGATGACCCTGCGCAAAAAGACAAGTTCAATCCACTTGAAAAGCGTGAATATGGCATTACCGCAAAGCTGGGTGCATTCGAGCTTGGCGGGACCTATGCAGACACAGAGCTCCTCAAGGGAACCCCAGCGGAAATCATCGCCAAAGCAGGCGGCGCTCCACAGTTCGGCGAAACCGGACTGACACTTGGCTGGCGCTTTGGTTCTGGAACACAGCTGACTGGTGGCTACAAAGACACCTTTGCCTATGGACCTGCCATCAACAAGGGGCTTGCAACGTACTCCCTCGGGTTTACACACAACATTTCGAACTCGTTCAACTTCTCCCTAAGCGGATCGATGACAAACAACCGCGCCGTAACAACCCCGAATGGACGAACAGATTACAGGGCTGAAGCCAAGCTCGGAGTCAAGTTCTGACACGGCTGGATGCTGAATTCGCGACATCCAGTGCGGCCGAACTCATCCTGAACCACCCCGCATGGGACCTTAGGGACAAGGCATCGACCGTGCTGGCATTGCGCAAAGCCTTTCCAGACATCACACCAGGACAGACATCGGCACTGGCTACCATCCGGGATATCCGAAAACGCGCGGAAGCACGTGGGTTTGCATTTGCAGATAAGTTATTCGCGGACGACGATGGCCTCTCGATGGCGACTAGCCCTGCGCTTGTTGCCGTCCACGCAAAGCTTCTGGCCTCCACCGGATGCCCAGTTCTCGACATAGCAGCCGGCTGCGGAATCGAAGCACTCCAGCTGGCAGCCGCGGGTCTAACCGTAACCTGCTATGAGATCGATCCCGCACGCGCACACTTTGCCAAAGTCAACGCTGAGCGCTGTGACACAACGGGCACGATTACCGTCATTAATGATGACAGCAGAAATGCCGATGCGGAGGGAATGGTGATCTACTATGATCCCAGCCGCCGCGCAGATGGTACGCGTAACAACCGCTCCTTTGACAGCCTTGAACCGCCAGTGGATGCTTGGACAGCCTTTACCGCTACGACAGGAAAAGGCCTTGCGAAGCTGCCAACAGGCCTCCCAGATGACGAGACCATCGACATTGGTGATGCCTACGCGTTTCTCTCCGAGGGCAAGGACTGCAAGGAATGTATCGTCACGGTTGGTATTGAGACGCCGTGGCAATCCGGGGATGTCCATTTCGTCGACTCAGGCCTAACAGTCACGCCAAGCTTTGATGAAGTCCCGATGTTCCCAGACCTCGCGGATGCACGATGGATACTTGACCCACACCCTGCCCTCTGCCGCGCCGGCGCGCTTGGCGTGCTGTGCGACATCGCATCCGCAGGGCTTGCTTCCCCGATGGATGACTATCTGATGACCGGCGGGGAAACACCTCCGGAAATCAATCCGCAGCTGGCATCCGTCTGGAATGTCATCGCTCTCGTGCTAGCAAAGCCACGCCAGATGCTACCCATTCTTAAGGCACACGATGCTCGCCTGCATATCATCAAGCGACGAAATGCCGGC
>JAURHZ010000306.1 GCA_030833025.1 Armatimonadota bacterium | reverse complement strand
CGGTATTGACTTCGTCCATCAGCCGCCAAAGCTTGATCCCAAGCTCGCCCCAATTCAGGAGCGCGTCGCGGACATGGGTGCGGCGATTGCAGTATGTGACTTTGATAAAGATGGCTGGCAAGATCTTTACTTCACTAACTCACTCGAAGACTCGAAGAATGTCCTTTATCGCAATTTAGGGGATGGGCGTTTTGAGGAAGTCGCGAGCAAGCTGGGTATCGCGGATGTCAACAAAACGGGCACCGGTGTCTCGATGGGCGCGCTCTGGGGCGACATCAACAATGATGGTTGGGATGACCTGCTTGTCTACAAGTGGGGTGTAACGCAGCTCTTCATCAACAATGAAGGTAAGTCATTTACCGATGTCACTGCAACGGCAAACCTTCCGAAGTGGATGAATACAAACACGGCGAGCTTGCTTGACTATGACTCCGATGGCAATGTCGACATCCTGATGTGCGGTTACTTCAACGAAAAGATCGACCTTTGGAAGCTGACATCTACGGATATCATGCCTGACTCACTTGAGTACGCAACCAACGGCACGCCAAAGCACCTGCTGCGTAACTTGGGTGGCGGAAAATTTGAGGATGTCACCGAAAAGGTTGGCTTACTCAAAAATGCTTGGACGCTGGCATCGATTGCAGCAGATCTTCGCGGTACGGGCTACCCCGACATCTTCCTTGCAAATGACTACGGCAAAGCGGAGCTGTGGCGAAACGATGGAGGCAAGCGCTTTACCGATATTGGCAAGGAGGCAATTACGCAGCAGCCAAAGTCCGGTATGAACGCTGTGATGGGCGACATTTACAATGATGGCCGCCTCTCCATTCAGGTCTCCAACATTTGGGAAGACAACCTGCTGCAGCAGGGGAACAACGTTTGGGTGCCAAAGGATGGCAACAAGCCAGGCCAGCTCCTCTACGAGAACCAAGCCAATGCGCTTGGCCTTGAAAATGGCGGCTGGAGCTTTGGTGCGCAGTTTGGTGACCTCAACAACGATGGCACCCAGGACATGTATCTCGTCAATGGCTACATTTCTCTCGATCAAAAGCTGTCGTATTGGTATGACTACGCTAAGTTCAGCGTTGGGCACGGGACATTAATCCGCAAGGCGGAAAACTGGCCAGCGGTGCGCGGACGTTCACTTTCGGGTTATCAGCAGAAGCGTGTATGGACTAATGATGGTGCGGGCCGCTTCCAGGAAGTTGGACAGGCAATTGGTGCGACGGACCTCTACGATGGCCGTGCCGTTGCGTTGGTCGACCTCTGGAACCGCGGCGTCCTCGATGTCGTTACAGCCAATCAACGCGGGCCGGTCTTGGTTTACAAGAACACCGTCAAGCCCGGTCGGCACTGGATTAAGGTCAATGTCACGGGCTCCGATAAGGTGAACCGAAGCGCGATTGGCGCAATGGTAACAGTTCACTGGGGCGGGATGAAACAGACGCAGGTCCTGTCGGCTGGAACAGGTTTCTGTGCCCAAAACGACCATCGTTTACATTTTGGTCTTGGAGAAACTGCTAGTGTTGACAAGATCGAAATCCGATGGCCAGGGGGTAAACTTCAAACACTGGTCAATCCAAAGGTGGATTCGACCGTCGACGTTGTAGAAAGAACTGCATCATGACACCTGCAATCTCTATGTCTCCTGCGCCGCCGCGCAAGTTTCAGATTGATACACGCTTCGTGGGGCCCATCCTAATCTCTGCCATCCTCATCATTGGGCACCTCTTTTTTGGCATCCTTGAAGACTGGCGCAAGACGGTTGCGTGCTTTAGCACCAGCATCATCATTGAAATGGCCATCGGTTATTTTATTGTTGGACGTCTTCCGCACTTGGCATCGGCCTGGGTCGGCGGCATCAGCTGTGGAATCCTGGTTCGTTCCCCTGAATGGTGGCCATATCTGGTTGCGCCATGTATCGCCATCCTCAGCAAATATGTAATTCGCTTACACGGACGTCACCTCTGGAATCCATCCAACTTTGCAGTAGCAGCTCTCCTGCTGATCGCACCGCAGACGGTTGCATCGCTGTCCATTCAGTGGGGCAATCACGTGTTGCCGATGATGATTATCTGGCTGTTTGGTGGTGTGATTGTCTACCGCCTGAACCGCTTCCACATTTCGGGTACGTACGTGTTGTTCTTCTTCCTGTTTGCAGCCTTGCGGGCATTGATCAGTGATGAAACATCTCCGCTATTGATTCGCTTCCAGCAGGAAATAGCACCAATCACCGGCCCGATGTATCAGCTCTTCGTCCTCTTTATGATTACTGATCCAAAGACGACGATGCATAGCAAGAAGGGTCAGACAATTGTGGCATTCCTCGTGGCGGGTATGGAGTGTCTCCTCCGCTACTTTGGACCTCGGATGGGCTTTGACCATATCGCCACCCACGCCCCGTACTACGCGTTGACGATTATGGGTCCAAGTAGCAACCTGCTGGAGATTCTCTGGAATCGTAAGGCTAAAGCATCATCGGCTGGCATCACGCCGACGCCAGCGGCTGCATAACTACACCAGCAACTAAGCGCTGAACACAAAGGAGCCCGGGGGAAAACCTCCGGGCTTTTTCTATTTGTTTTCTGCTTGCAAAAGTGCCGTCACTGCTGACAGTAGGTCTGGGTAAATGCTATCCGGCGGAACCGGAAAGTACTTTGTGTCCCTGGCATGTTCCGCTGTACGCTTTCCCCCGAGGATGAGGTGAAACGTACCTACGCCCGCGGCCCTTGCGGCTGCCGAGTCTGAGTCGGTGTCGCCAAAGAATACGGATGCTGTCAGGTCTGCATTGAGCTCTTCCGCGATTTCAAGAATCATCCCGGGCTTTGGCTTTCTACACGGACATGCATCCGATGCAAGGTGGGGACAGACACGTACGGCGTGCAGCTGTGTGCCAGTGGTCTCCAATGCAGCATGCAGTTTTGCGTGTACGGCATCAAGGTCAGCGCTCGACATCAAGCCCTTGCCGATTCCCTGCTGGTTAGTGACCATCGCCACTTGCCAGCCAGCATCACTGAGGGCCTTGATGGCATCCACTACACCTGGAAGGATGATCAGCTCATCAGGGGTGCGCACATACTCTCCT
>JAURHZ010000305.1 GCA_030833025.1 Armatimonadota bacterium | reverse complement strand
ATAAAGGCTTCAGGAACCGCTGATGGGTGTGGAACACCTGGGATTACCGGAGGCTGTCCAGGGAAACTTGCATATGGGTTTGGAACTGAACCATTTTCAAGGTTCCATACTGGCCAGAACCACTCGCCGTAGTCGTAGCGTCCCATGCCGTTTGCACCAGAGATGTCAAATGGGTTCTGGTTTGGTGTGTAGACGTGTGGATACCAGAGGGATCCCATACCGCCCCACTTGTTTGTGTCCCAGGTTGGGTCAGTGGCCTTGAGCTGTGCTGCATCTGGGACAAATGTCTTGTCCTGAATAACGAGAGGAATACCAAAGCGGTGATCACCACCCTCGGACGGGAGAACCTTCTTTAGCTGTGGGTTGATACCGGAGTAGTTTGTACCATCGATGAGGTCCTTCTCATACTTGTCGGTAATGAAGTAGCCCGATGCCTCACCGGCATAGAAGTTCAACCGGGTCATGCCGCTGGTGTGGTCATGGTAGAACATCTGACGGCTGGACTGTTGGTTGGTGAAGTAGTACGTCATCGCACCATCGCCAGGATCAGCCATATCAGGGACGTTTCGTGCGCTGACACCCTTTTTGTAGGATGTCGTTTCACCGGCTGGAACAATCCACTGGTGAGGCGTTCCGTCGGAGATCCAAGGTGTCTTACCACCGTGCAGGTGGATCAATGCACGGTTTTCTGTGTACTGTTCATAAACTGGGTTTCCGTTGCCATCAACGCCAGTTTGATGAGGTCCTTCGCCAGCGCCCATCAGGGTTTTGTCTACTGGAAGGAAGAGATTCCCTGCATCGCCGATGCCAATTTGGTTGACAAACTTTAGACGAACTGGGCGATCAGCCTCTGCAAAGATGAATGGGCCGAAGTAGTGGCTGATGTTGCCACCCTGTGCAGCTGGGCTTAAGTCCTTGTAGCCACGGACCTTGCTTGCAGGAAGGTCAGTGGTCCATTTGTGGAGAAAGTCGTTGACTGCGATCTCGTAGTAGTCATCATTCGGGAAGGATGCGTTTGTAACCTTTTGTGCTACCGGGATGTAGTTTCCGAGGTTATTTGCATTTGCAGGGCCAAGGCCTGGGAGGCTATCCACAAACTTGCGGATACCAGTGCCTGCAATATGGTTACCTTGTGCGTCGAATTGTGGGAGCGGACTGTTCGCATAGTTTGGCGAACCGAAATAGTCCGGGGTCATTCCAGCAGTGATATCTGGACCAGCATTTGGACCAGCACCATTGGCACGTGCTGCACGGCGGCTAGCAGCTGCGGCTTTACGTTGTTCGGGTGTGACGCGGCCGAGCACCTTGGTTTCTTGACCTGTAGTCGCACGAACCTGATGTGTACCATCCAGGCGCTTTGCAAGACGGCTTGCTGCCGATTCGATTGTTGCCATCTTCGGGGATGCCTTGACGGCTCCGACCTTGGCTCCAGCTTTGCCTGTTGGCTTCGCTGCCTTAGCTGACTTCTTCGCAGTAGGCTTAACCGTGGAAACCTTCGCTTCATGTCCAGGACCGCCATAGGCGAGACTCAACATAACGAGCGAAGGGTTCACAATAGCCAACACACCGAACTTAAGGAACCAGTTCTGACGCTTGGTAACCATTTATCAATTTCTCTTTCGTACCGGGAATACGTGGTGTGTCTTCACACCTGTCGTCGCCTGCATTCAGGTTTGGGAGACCCAGAATACAGATGGTTAACACTTGTGCAATATTCATGCCGAATAACAATCAAATGACACGACAAGCGAAACGACGCCGTAAGAGTACTGAGGCAGAGAAATTTAGGAATCAGTAACAATACTGTATTGTTATTCTCAAATAACTAAAACTAGTAAAAGTAACAGTGATGGTGATTACTGCGCCAAGCGCGCAAGCAAGACTTCAGCCAGATTAATAAAAACATAAAGGGATGAATGCGTTGACTTAGCATTCATCCCTTACATTCAAATCATGTTTACCGATTGAGTAAACATCCTGTAAATTCGATAACGTCTTAGCCCTTCGCAGGTACGCGGCGCGTCTTCTTGAAGTATATATTCAGCACAGTCCCAAGCACTGCAATCACAACACAGTTCACTAGAAAAGCCGCCGGATAGCCGCTTGCAGCCTTGATTTGCCCAAAGAGAATCGGTCCGACCGCCTGTCCGACGAAGAACATAAATGCAAACAGGCTAACTGCCGTCGCCCTCAGCTCAGGTTTGAGCTCCGTGGCGCGCGTTTGCAATGAGCCGTGCATCGCGAAGTAACCCAGACCAAAGAAGAAGATTCCCCCGATAGCCATCCACCACTGCCCAAGCTGGCTCATCACAATACACCCGGCCGCAATCAATAACGAGCCAAACTGTGCGATGCCACCTTCGCCGAAGCGGGTAACAAGCTTACGCACTGCTGATGAATAGACAAGCCCACCAACACCGTACATCGCCATTATCAAGCCGATTTGGGTGGACTTCATGAGTGGGAATCCAGTCTTGATGGCAGCTCCCAAGTAGGCCATCGTCCCAAAAACAACACAGCCCTCAATGAAAACCGCGGCGAAAATCGCCTGCCCAGCCGGCATCGCGAAGAGATCGACAAATGGCCTGAAGGAAAACGGCTTATCCTTTGCTTCCTCTGGAAACTTGATCGATTCATACACGAGCGCGCCAGCGGCCAGAACAGCCCCTCCGCCGAATACAAGGAATGTCGTCCTCCACCCAAAGAGGTCCTGCAATATTCCACCGAGTGAGCTACTGAAGATTTGTCCAAGCATCAAGGCCATCATGAAACGCGCAAGCGCAACCTGACGGACTTCATAGGCGATTTTGTCGCCGATATAGCTAAGCGATAGCGGGATAATCGCTGCGGCACACACACCGGTTATAAAACGCAGAGCGATGAATACCGCAAGGTTGGGCACAAATGCGCAGGCAGCCGTGCCGATGGCAAAAGCCATTAACGCGTAACTCATTACCTTTAGTTTTCCGATACGGTCCCCTAGCGGTCCATAAAACCACTGGCAAAGGCCATAGGGAAATGCATAGGCGCTGATGGTCCAAGCTGCTTTTTCTTCACCAACACCAAGATCCAACGCGATAATTTTGAGGACTGGGT
>JAURHZ010000304.1 GCA_030833025.1 Armatimonadota bacterium | reverse complement strand
TGTTGTCAGCAAACTCGGGATGCGTTTTGTCGATGCCGGTATCGAGGACTGCAATTCGCAGGCTGTGCGTCCCCTTATGCAGGCCCCATGCCCGGGTGGCATCGATGGCATCTAGAGACCATTGCTTCGAAAAGTTGGGATCATTTGGGACATCAGCGACACGAAATCGGTAATTTGGCTCGGCTGCGATGACATCGTGTGATGCCTGCAAAACCTTGAGCGCATCCCCGACGCTTGTGCCAACACGCACTTCCGTAAGCCCGGGAACAAGGGAGAACTTCTGCAAAACAACGCCACCAAACTTGCTCAGAAGCTCGTTACGGCCCTGAGGGGTAAGTCCAGACTTGAACTGAACTAGCACCGTGGATGTGTCGTAATCGGCTGGCTGTTCTGTCTGCTGGCGTGCTACGACAATGTTGTTGGCTGACACATCAGCATGGCTTTGATTTAGGTGGGACAAGAGTGAGAGGACACCAAAACTTGCCGTTATGTATTTTGTGATTTTTGTTGAAAACGTGAACATAAATGGGGCTATCCGTAGTCACGTAAGGCAAGAAGCATTCCACAAATATGTATTTGCGTAAGGAAAAGTTAAGGCATGACACGTGTGCACGCACCATTTACGCTCCTAAAGTGGCATTTCAGGAGGGAAAAAGGCTAATCCGCCAGCGCGGATGCGTACCAAGAAATAGTTTCTGGGAGGGTTTCCGGGATGCTTAGCGGATCCCATTTTCCAAGCAATTTACGTAAGCGCGACGTGTCTGTCGTCTGGTCACGTGGTTCAAATGCACCAGCGGGTGTTGCAGCGACATCGGGTTCAGGCGTTTCAATTCCGAGCGTCTCCGATACCGATTGACGTACCATCGAAACCACATCGGATGCCGTGTGGCGATGCGGACTTCCGATGTTATAGGCAACAGGCACCAGCATCCCGTTTGTTGTCAGCTCCAAATCAGCGGGCCGCGTGGCCACAAGTGCATCATCGGCGAGGGCACGCAGCGCTTTGGTTACATCCGAGACGTGGATATATTCCCGGAGTGCGGCACCGGCTGGTCCAGCAGTGACGCGTGCAGGTGTGCCATCGATGCAGCGTTTGATGGTTCCGGGGATGATCCGTGAAAAATTCAGATCGCGTGGGCCGTGGACATTAACCAGTCGTGCCACGCGAATGGACATGTCATCAGAGACACCTGCAAGCAGTCTTGCTAGCTGGTCGCCCCAGGCCTTTGTCATTTCGTAGAGACCACCATTGGCAAATGTGTCATCGGATGTGTCCTGCACCGGCAGGCTGGCATGGCTGCCGTACTGCTTATCAGATGAAACAAACACGAACGCCTTTACACCGCTACGGCGAGCTGCCATAAGGATATTCAGCGTTCCGATGACATTGGTTTGAATCATGTCCTCGATGTTGCTGAGATCCCTCGGGTCTTTCAGTGTGGACAGTGCGGCGCAATGGTAAATGATGTCCGGGCTAGCTTGTGCGATACAGGCATCCACGGCGCGGGAATCTCGAATATCGAGGCCATCGAGCTGCATCGGGCCCAGAACACCGCTACGTGTTGAAATCCCAGTCGGGTAGTCACCACGCAAATCGTGAGCAGCTCCCAAAGCATTTCCAATAAAACCGGTCGCTCCGGAAATGACAACACGCATTGTTGGCGATTAATGACCTGGTGCGTTGGCTGGAGGAAGAGCCGCGAGCTCATCCTTGGCGAAGACACGGTCCAAGACAGGACCATCTTCAACAATTTCGCCATCCCGGAAGCGGATGATACGTGTTGCATGCCGCGCGATGTCATTTTCGTGTGTGACCATGATGACCGTCTTGCCTTCGGCATTTAGCTCTTGGAAGATGTCCATGATTTCAAACGATGTACGTGTATCGAGAGCGCCTGTTGGTTCATCTGCGAAAACAATTACCGGGTCGTTGACAAGGCTGCGTGCGATGGAAACGCGCTGTTGTTGCCCACCAGAGAGCTGGTTGGGCTTGTGGTCCATTCGGTCAGAAAGTCCAACACGATTGAGGGCCCACTTCGCGCGCTCCTCACGGTTTGTTGCGCCGGCATAGAGCATCGGGAGCTCGACCTGACGCAGCGCCGTGGTGCGTGGAAGCAAGTTGAAGCTCTGGAAAACAAAGCCAAATTTACGATTGCGGACCTCTGCCAGACGGTCATCGGAAAGACGGGAGACATCCTCACCCTCGAGGTAGTACTTGCCCGTCGTGGGTCTGTCGAGACATCCAAGGATGTTCATATACGTCGACTTACCGGACCCAGATGGTCCCATGATGGCGACGAATTCCCCGGCATGGATCTGCAGTGTGATGCCTTTGAGGACGGTCAGGTCAAAGTTACCTGTCTTATAGGTCTTGGTGACATCGGTTGTCTCGAGTACGACTGGCATAGTTATCTCCGTATACAGTAACGGTTTCAGCGCTTCCTGGTTCCCGGGGGGCACTTCAGGATGGCAATAATGCATCGGACGAATCCCATCGGGCAAGGTTCACAGCATGCTAGCCACCACCTGTTGCATTCTACAGGAGAATGACGATAGGGAACCTTGGACGTTGATGTATCCCGACGCCACAATTCACAAATACCGGACATTGTTGTGTTAGCATAGTCATTGTGCGCATCGTAGTCTCCACGTGGGGCACGTTTGGCGACTTGCATCCAGTGCTCGCACTGTGTGCCGGTCTTCGTCAGCGTGGTCACCACCTCGCAATCGCGACCTGTCCGCTTTATCGGGAACGTGTCGAAGCCCTCGGCTACGAGTTTCATCCGCTTCGCCCTGACCTTCCTGATCCAAAAGAAATTCATGACCTTGCACGCAGGGTGATGGATCCGCGAACCGGCACAAAGACCATGCTCAAAGATGTCTTGTTGCCAAGCGTGCGGGACATGGATGACGACCTGCACACAGCATGTAAAGGTGCCGACCTCCTTATCTCACACTCGCTGGTGTTTCCAAGCCCAATCGTTGCGGAGCGCCTGAACATTCCGTTCTATTCGATGGTCCTCCAGCCGATTGTTTTTTGCAGCGCCTATGATCCTCCGATTCCGCCGGGGGTTACCAAGCTGATTGGCAAGCCGATGCCGCCTCCGGGCGTGATGGCTCCC
>JAURHZ010000303.1 GCA_030833025.1 Armatimonadota bacterium | reverse complement strand
TGACCTCACGACGGCATTGGTGTTCTTGTGCATTTGGTTTGCGATGGTCCTGATTGCCGGCGCTCGATGGCAGCATTTGACATTGATGGTTGTGGCTTGTGCGCTTCTTGCCACATTTGCATGGAAGAGCAATGTGCTTCGCCAATATCAAAAGGATAGAGTCCTGTTGCTCGTCGGCTTGAAGAAGTCGGACAAAAAGCTGAACTACCAGAGTAATCAGGCTTCGATTGCCGTTGGAGCGGGTGGGTTTACGGGTCAAGGCTGGAACAAGGGCATTCAGAACACGGGCAACTGGGTGCCTGAGAATCAAACAGACTTCATTTTCACGGTCATTGCAGAAGAAAGCGGCTTTGTCGGTTCCGTCACTATTTTGATTTTATATGGAGCCTTGTTTTACCGAGGGCTTCGGGCTGTGGTGATTTCAGAGCACAGTACGGGCCGCCTTGTCTCCGTGGGTGTTGTGACGATGTTGGCCTTTCACGTCATCGTAAATGTCGGGATGAACTGTGGGCTTTTGCCGGTCGCTGGTGTGCCCTTGCCTCTGATCAGTCAGGGCGGTTCAAGTGCGATTACAACGTGTATTGCGATTGGCTTGATGCAGAGTGCGATCACGCGTAAGCATGCGTTGCAGTTCTGATGGCTAAATGCACGGCGCTTGCCTGTAGCGGGTAGAGTTATTCCGTTGGTCTGAGGGTGGAAGGTGAACGCTGTAATGAAGGTTATCGTGGCCGGGGGGACCCGTGGAATTGGTCGGGCGATTGCGGATGCATTTCTCAATGGAGGTCATACCACCTGTGTGATCGGGCGAAATGCACCTCTGGACAATCCGGGGCACCTCTTTGTTGAGGCGGATTACAGCAAGGGCGGTCAAGTCGCAACATCGATTACCACCGCCGCCGACCTCCTGTCAGGCTGTGATGTGTTGATCCATTCGGTTGGAACCAACATCCGAAAGGCAGCCATCGACTACAGCTGTGCCGAGTTTGACCACATCCTGGGAGTGAATCTGCTAAGTGCATGGGATGCGGCTATCGCTGCGCATCCATTTTTACTTCAGAGCCAATCAGCAAGCGTTGTGTTTATCGGAAGTGTGGCGAGCAAGGTCTACGTAGGGTCTGGTGTTCCGTATGCCATGACAAAGGCTGCGATGGACCAGATGACTCGCGGGCTGGCTGTTGAGTGGGCGGAACAAGGCATCACCGTGAACACCGTGCAGCCCTGGTATACACAAACGGATCTAGCGGCACCAGTCCTGAATGACCCCGCGCGCCTCGCGGTCATCCTTGCGGCGACCCCAAACAAGCGCATTGCAGCCCCGGAAGACATCGCAGGAATCGCAATGTTCCTTGCAGGCCCGGCCGCACGGCACATCACCGGGACGATGATTCCTGTGGATGGTGGCTTTCTCGCAAAGGGTTTGTAAGCAGACAAAAGCCGACTGGATTCCTTCGGGGTAGTGCATACTTCGGCCAAAATCAGCCTATGGGAGGCTGTTCAAACCATCGGGTTATGTGGTACTGAATGTCCCTGTAATGGAAGAAGACGAGCAGCCCGAATTGCACTGTGTCCGCTGGCAGGCCTTGATGGTACGCCCGGAATCAGTCATCGCATTGATTCGCTCGAGTGATGGTGTGTTTCACTCGGAGATACCCACGTTTCCACCAGATGTTCACTTACTGGAAGCGGGCTGGGATGAGCGTCGGGGATGCTTTGTTCTGGTGCTGGAGAGTGAGTTTTTCGAGGAATGTACGGCGATGTCGAATGCGCTTGGGCGTATCGATGGGACGTGGCCGGAGTACATCCTCGATATCGCCGAGCAGCCCATTGGCGAAGCAGCGGACGCCGTTCCCCTTGAGCCATTACCCGACATTGGTGATCCTCAGCAACCAGTGCCTTGGGAGGCCTATGTGTTTGCTGCGGAGGATCTGGTTCGATTGGTGATGCGTCCGCGTGGCTATAAGGTCGAAACAGATATCATGCTGCCACCGGATGCGCGTATTGTTTGGGGCTTTCACGAGCATGAGCGAAATGTCTTTGGCTTGGTGCTCTCTAGCTCATTCCATAAAAAGGTCCAACCACAGAGGATTAATGGTGAGACCACAATTCCGATTGCAGAGCGGTCCCTGACATTTAGGGTTGTGCAGCCGGGCTTGGATGAGATCGACTTGCCATAGTCGCGAGACCAAGATAAAAAGCCCGCCTTCAACCGGCGGGCTCTTCGTTTGTTTCAGTACTTTTGAACGGTTGGATCGACAGCTGTTGCCCATGCGAGGATTCCACCAGTGACGTTGTGGACATTGGTAAATCCTTGGTGCATCAGAAAGGCGGTGATGTCAGCGGAGCGCTTGCCACTACGACACATCACGAGGATTTCCGCATCCGGGTCAAGTTCTTGAACGCGTTGTGGAACAGTATTCATGGGGATGCAGAGGGCTCCTGGCACGCTTGCAATTTCGATTTCAAACGGCTCGCGGACATCCAGAAGGATGAAGTCATCCCCGGCATCCAGCTTTGACTTTAACGTAGTTACGGAAACTTCCAACATGGGTCTACCTCACCAGCCTGCCGTTAGGTTCGCAGGTCATCCATTACTAGAGTTAATCTACCGCAGCAAGGATTCATTTGGACAGGTTCACTCTGTTCCATAGGCGTGTGTACATGTTTGCAGTCAGGGTTATGTGGATGCAGCGTTGCTTGGAAGAGCGAACCCATTACACGTTGCGTTAAAGCAACAAGCACCGCGAATCGAACATCAAAGAAGAAAAGCAAATCGCTCACAAAACCGGGTCGCCACCTTGGACACACACCTGAAGAAACCCGTTTGGATGACCAATGGAGTTTGTCTCACAGATACCTAAACGCAAAAACAAAAACCCACAATCCCAGACGGACATCCTCCGGGTATCGAAAACAAAAACACGTTAAACCGAACCAGCAGGGAGCCACACACAGCTGAAAAAACCGTTTGGATGACCAACGAAGTCTGTCTCACAGAAACCTAAACGGCAAAACAAAAACCCACAAGCGCGCGTAACAACACCCAAGGTAGGGGTGAGATGGCCAGGGGGAAGGCCAGGACCGCCACCGACACGACGGCCGAATAGGCGGCAAAAGCCCGGATATG
>JAURHZ010000302.1 GCA_030833025.1 Armatimonadota bacterium | reverse complement strand
TTCAGAACCTGCCCCACAGCCGTCTCAGAAATACAGGAGGCGGCTGTCACCGATGAAACCCGAAGGAGGCCTGCGTTCATCCTGAAATCCTGGGAATCCTGTCGCCCTGCTCCGAACACGCCCAGCCCTGCTCGCCGCAATCAGCCTTGACCTTTTTGCCGTACTCCTTGGCGGCGCGGCCGCACTCCTTCCGGCCTTTGCAGATACCGTTCTGAAGGTTGGACCAGTAGGGCTCGGCTGGCTCCAGGCATCTGTGAATATTGGGGCCCTCCTAATGTCCGCCTACCTCGCGCGACAACCGGAGATGAAGCATGCTGGACCGGCGATGCTCTGGGCCGTTGGCGGATTTGGAGTTGCAACGATAGGTTTTGCACTCTCAACCAATGTCTGGCTCTCAGCACTGTGCCTGTTTACCCTGGGAGCACTTGATGCGATATCCGTCGTGATCCGTTCGACGATGCTCCTCGTTCAGGTACCAAATCGGATGCGTGGGCGTGTTTCTGCATTCAATGATCTCTTCGTTGGCGCTAGCAATGAGCTTGGCGGGTTTGAGTCGGGCTTGATGGCGCGTTGGGTTGGACTGATACGCTCTGTGGCAATCGGTGGGGTCATGACGCTCCTCGTCGTCGCCGGAACAGCGATCTGGGTCCCATCACTGAGGAACCTGAAGCGCATGGAGGGTTCCGAGGGGACTGACCTGATTACCGATGAAGCGGTATAGTTTCTAAGGTATGGCTTCTGAGAGAATAGATGTATTGGGTTTACCTGTCGATGATGTCGATATGTCGACGGCCATCGGACGGATTGCTGGCTTTATTGCCTCTAAATCGATGCACCAGGTAGTCACCGCAGATGCAAGCATGGTTGTGACTGCTTCCATGGATTCCGAGTTTCTAGCGATTGCTAAGGCCGCGGCAATGGTGACATCCGATGGCGCTGGCATTCTCTGGGCCAGCCGAAAGCTTGGACTTGGTATCCGCAATAAGTGCAGTGGTGTCGATCTTGCCGAACGAATTGTTTCTGAGAGTGTGCAGCGCGGGTGGCGTATTTTCTTCTTCGGAGCAGCTCCTGGCGTTGCGGCTCTCGCGGCAACTGAAATGCAGAACCGCTATCCTGGGTGCAACATTGTTGGCACGCGAGATGGCTACTTCGATGCATCTGCTGGTGCATCCGTGGCCGCTGAAATCGCTGGATGTCAACCTGACATCGTTCTGGTCGCCCTCGGAATTCCTAAACAGGAAAAATGGATTTCGATGTACGGGAATCTCACAGGGGCAAAGGTATGTATAGGTGTCGGGGGAACGCTGGATGTTTTTTCCGGGACGGTTCAACGAGCACCAGTGTGGATGCAAAAGCGCGGGCTTGAGTGGTTTTACAGGTTGACATCTGATCCACGGCAGCTGCGTAATCGCATTCAGAAGCAAAAATTACTTCCCAAATTTGTTGGGATGGTCTTGAAGGCAAGTCGCTGATAGTGACTACTCAGGGCAGGATGGAAATCGCTAAGCATGGCTGTTAACAAAAAGGCGCTCATCGCCATCGGACTCGTGGTTGTCGGTGGCGGTGGCTTTTACTTCACACGTATGAAGTCGACGAAGCCAGTGGTAACGCTTGGGCGGATTGTGTCTGCGGAAACCGGGGATGTCACATTAATTGTCTCCGAGTCTGGAACACTCGAACCCGTCATCAAAGTGGATGTCAAATCCCGCGTTGCTGGTCGCCTCAGTCGTTTTTATGTAAAGCCAGGCGATCTTGTTGCAGCAGGACAGCTCATTGCGACGGTTGACCCTAAGGAAGTCGCCCGTGAGGTTGCTGGAATCGCCGCACAGGTTCGATCTGCTCGCGCGGGCCTTGAGCAGACCAAAGAAAATGAAGCACTGGTCTCGCGACAGGTTGCTTTGGCAGTTGACCGCGCGAGGATTGGTGTCCAGACCGCTGAGTCTCAAGTTTCAGATGCTTTAGTATCTAAAGCCGATGCAGCAGTAAACCTACGTGATGCTGAGTTAGGCGTTGAGACCGCTGAAAAACGTTTGGCGCAAACTGCAGCCCCTACGCGACCTCAGGAACTTGCACAAGCAGCTGCGGGCCTGAAACGTGCGGAGGATCAGCTGGATGACCAAAAGCGGCTGGTGGAACGCCGGAAGACGCTCTTTGCAAAGGGATTTATTAGTCAGCAGGATGTTGACACGGCTGAGACCCAAGTACGCCTCCAAGAATCTGACATCCAAAGTGCCCGCCAACGCGTAGCACTTCTAAAGGAAGGTCCACGTAAAGAAGATGTCGATACAGCCAAGCTTGCTGTTGATGCTGCAAAAATTCGTGTAGAGCAGGCAAATGTCCGTCTGAAACAAGCAGAGATCAAGGTCACGCAGGCGAAGATCAACCTCCGAACTAGTAAGGTGGAGTTGCAGAATCAAGAAAACAATCTTGGAACTGTCGAGCTTCGAAAACGTGATATCGAACGCAGTCGTGCAGATGTCGCCCAAATCGAAAACCGCTTCGCTCAGCAAAGCGTACAGTTAACCGAGACACGTATCGTTGCCCCGATGGCCGGAGAGGTTACTGGAAAGTACCTTGAGGAAGGCGAGCTCGTTGCATCCGCGACGGCTGGTTTTGCACAAGGCGCAGCCATCGTTACGATTGCCAACCTCAAACAAATGCAGGTTCGCACAAATGTCAATGAAGTCGATGTGGTCAAGGTTAAAGTTGGACAGCCGGTTGAGATCCGCGTAGATGGCGTTCGTGGTGTAACGTTCCATGGTGTCGTAGCAAGCAAGGCACCTGCAAGCCTTTCCAGCTCACAGGCAGGGGCGACCAATACCGCAGCATCTGCCACATCCAATCAGGTAGTTCGCTTCGAAGTCAAGGTTCGTGTTACAGATGGCGATGCACGGCTTCGACCCGGAATGACAGCATCCGTTGATATTCTCCTCGACCGCAAGTCAAAGGTGACACGGATTCCCACGGAAGCCATTCGCCCCGATGAAACTGTCATGATTATGACCGGAACGAAGGAAAAGCCTGTTCTGACGTCACGCAAGGTTACGCTGGGACTAAGAAGCGATTCCGTTACCGAGGTGACCAGTGGGATTAAGCCCGGCGAAAAGATTGAGGTTCCTAAAATC
>JAURHZ010000301.1 GCA_030833025.1 Armatimonadota bacterium | reverse complement strand
CGCCAGCAGTACTAAAAAACGCTTAATCTATCCTAATTTCAATTACTTTTTGGCATTTATGACGAAATACAATTACAAAAGCCTTCAAACCCGAAAATTCGATTACAACGGCTTGTCCCGTTTCGCCAATCAAAACCTAACATTCAACGTGAAAAG
Source organism: Armatimonadota bacterium (assembly GCA_030833025.1). Classification (GTDB taxonomy): domain Bacteria; phylum Armatimonadota; class Armatimonadia; order Armatimonadales; family Armatimonadaceae; genus CAIRTT01. Next base: position 2,997 of record JAURHZ010000301.1, on the reverse strand, counting down.
AGCCACCTATGGCGCATCTCCGTACGCATCCAACATGCGCTTGCTCACGAGCTCCCCGATGTCTTGATAGCCATTTGATGACGTCAGCCACCCTACAAAGTAATAGTTCCACTCCTGATGGGTCATGCTCGTCAAACCGGTGTTTTCGATCGGGAGGACAAACTGCGTGATGGTGCTCATGACGCTCCGGCCCTCTGGCGCGGCGCGGGTCGTGGTGTAGCAGACATCCCGGTAATGGACAACTTCCTGCTCAATTGCGTGGCGTGGCACTCCGATAAAGGCAAGCGTGTCGGCAAGTGCAGCTTCGAGGCGCTCCGGGAGGCGCTGGATATCCTTTGCCGTCGTCACCAAACACATTCGAGTCCTGTCGTTCACCATCACAATCGCGTGTTGCCGCTCATTAATGATGTACTTCGCGTACCAGTCACCGAGCGCCGATGTGGTTTCGACAGGCTCCTGCGTCTTAAGCGCTACCGGGTCCAGCTTGAGCTTCTTCAGGATTTGTTGTGTGCAACACAGCTTTATCATAAAACACGCAGTCTCACGGGTTTCTCCTCATCTTCCGTGCCCCCGTAGAAGTCATACAGCTGCTTCTCAACCATCCCTCTAATGGATAGTCCTCTTACATTCATGCATGGCCATTTTATGAAGCGCATGTTCCAGTCTTCGGCTGAACGATTGGTGATACCAAAGACCTCAATTGCCACGATGTATTGATTGATGCTCCCAAGGACACTCCGTCCATCTGGGGCAGATGTGGTTGTAGAGAAGCAGACATCCCGGTAATGGACAACTTCCTGTTCAATAAAGTGGCGCTGCACGTCCATATTGGTAAGTGTTTCTGCGAGCGCGGCTTCGAGGCGTTCTGGGAGGTGCTGAATATCCTTTGCCGTCGTCACTAAACACATCCGGGTTTTGTCATTTACCAATACGATGGCATGTTGCCGCTCATTGATGAAGTATTTTGCGTACCAGGTTCCGAGTGCAGCAGTGGTTTCCACCGGCTCCTGAGCCTTCAGCGCTGCTGGGTCCAGCTTGAGCTTCTTAAGGATTTGTTGTGTACAACACAGCTTAATCATAAAACACGCCCTTCCGCGGGTTATGTCGTAAATGTCGCATCCGCGTAGACATCACGCGACTCCAGCAAGTGTATTACACGAACGGCAAGCGCGTGTAATTCGTTCTTCATGCTGCCCCGCCTCACAACGAAACAGCTCGTACGTAGATGGCGACAGAGGGATCTGTTTTGCTTGTCGTTTGTCGGATGATCTTCTTCGCGCTTGCCTCGAATCAAATACTTCGGCAGTGTCAACAGATATTCCATTTTTGACATATTTGTGCGATTTCGCGATACTTGCAAGGCTTGATAGATTCAATCAAGCTGGAGAAAGATAACGACATTAACAAAGGAGTTACTAGGTCAACGCCTCACACAGGCTAGAGAAAATGTCCGTATGACGCAAGAAATGGCTGCCCTGGAACTTGGTCTCGACCGAACCATCCTGCAAAAAATGGAAAGCGGTGTTCGGAAAGTGACCAGCACCGAGCTAGCATCGCTGGCAAACTTGTACCGTCGTGACATGAGCGAGCTTGTGACCTTGGCACCGCTACACCAAGATCCATTTACAATTTTGGGGCGAATCGCTTCGAATGTCTCCCCCTCCGCTGACGGTCAAATCGCCACTGCATTAGAACGCCTGAAAGAAGCCGTACGCATTGAGGAGTTCCTTGGCGGCGCCCCCCGGATACAACCGATGATGTACGAGCGCACCGCTCCTGGCGACTTTGACACGGCCATCATGCAGGGCAAGGAAGTCGCGGCGCTTGAGCGCAGTCGCCTTGGTCTTGGAAATGCTGCAATATCCGATGTTGCAGAGGTGATTGCCTCGCAGGGTATATGGATTGCGGCCGTACCACTTCCAGAACAGACATCAGGACTCTTCGTGTCTCATGCGCGGTATGGATTGGCGATTTTCGTCAACCAAACCCACCATCGGGCTAGGCGCCGCTTTTCGTATGCCCATGAGTATGCTCATGCTCTGCTCGACCGTTCCAAAGGAGCAGAACCATCCACGATAGACAACATGCGTACACTCACGGAGAAGCGAGCGAATTCATTTGCGAGTGCGTTTCTATTACCAGCAGCTGGTGTAACAGCTGCCTTGGAACGGATGCGAAAGGGTGGGACTTCTCGCACATCGTCTTGGAGCTACGACATCTTCACAGATGGTGTGGTCCACGTTGAGGTTCGCCACGATGCGACCGCTCAGCATATCAGTACCTACGATGTAGCATTTCTAGCGCACGCTTTTCGCGTTAGTTACGAGAAGGCGGCGATCCGTCTCAAGGACCTTGATTTCATCAAAAAAACTGCTCTTGATCGCCTGCTATCCGTGAAGGAAGATGGACGTGCTTTTATGAAGGCACTCAACCTGTTTGACACTGATGACATGGAATCGCAGCCTTACCTTGAGCGTCAGCTGATGGCACTCGCATTGGAGGCATTTAGGCGGGACAAGATTTCGAGGGGACGCTTTGTATCGGTCTGTGCGCTCGCGGGTCAAGATCCAGATCACCTCCTTGGACTTGTGATGCGTACCAAGGACGAATAAGGCTGTGGGCGATTATTCAACGCCGAGCGATGTCGTCATTGAAGCCTCTCCGCTTATTTCTTTTTTGAAGGTTGATCGCTTCGACATTCTGGAGGCTTTGTACCCTTCCCTCGTATGTACCGAGCATGTGATTCAAGAGGTTGTTCTCTGTCATCAGCGGGAACGACTGATCGCCATCATCGATGCCAAGAGGTTACGAGAAGTTTCACTCAGCAATCTCCAGATTATTGCGGAGTTTGCACACCTAACTGAATCATCGCCGTTAGGACCTGGCGAAGTCAGTTCGTTGCTATATGCCGCAGATACGGGTTGTAAGTTGATCATCACGGACAGAAAAGGAATCAGAGAGGCTCAGCGACGCGGAGTCAGCTGCATCTCGACGCAA
>JAURHZ010000300.1 GCA_030833025.1 Armatimonadota bacterium | reverse complement strand
TCGCTTCGACATCGCGTGGGCGCCCACCTTGTGTAAACCCGACATCCAGTCGTGAGAGCAGGTCTTGGCGGTCCTTGAAGCGGCGCTCATCGATTCCCGCAAGGAGGCCAAGGTTTGGCACTTTCCACCTTGGATCGGCCGGGGAGCCAGTTGTCCTAAATGCCGCATAGCCAGGGGGGAGAAAGCCTGGCGCAGACTCGGCAGCCTGTTCAGAGTTACCAGGGACGAGGATGTTCGCCGGGAGGTAAAGGGCATCGGAGCGCAGCTTTGCGGCCACAATTGCCCCGATGTCGGGCATGTCGACCGGTCCACCGGGAGCCTCGCCACTAAAAACGTACTTTGAGCCTTTTGGGTGAGAATCACCAATGCCTGCGGTTGGCTGGGTCATACACCTGACAACGGTCAGCTTGTTGGCGACTTTCGCTGTTTTCGAAAGGAGCTCAGTGAACTGCATCCCCGGAACGACGGTGGAAATGGTTTTGAATGGGCTTCTATGCTCGCTGGGGGCATCCGGTTTTGGATCCCATGTATCGATATGGCTGACGCCGCCCTGTTCAAAGATGACAAGGACGCGTTTGGCTTTGGCTGCCGGGTTGTTTGGCGCTGCCGCGAGAACATGGTTGCCCCCGAGTGCAGCAATCGTGCTGCCAAGTCCAATACCGATAAAGTTGCGGCGGGAAACAGGGCGATGGTCGTGCATTGTCAGAAGCCTCCGGCGGTCTCTCATTCTACCGGTAGACAGGTTGCACCTTGGATGGATTTCCTTGACAGATTATGCCCATCAGGCGAAACTGACCATATGTCTACACGCAATCTCTTTGACCTCGCCGGCAAGGTCTTCCTCGTAACTGGCTCCACGACTGGCCTCGGAAAATCGATGGCATTTGCACTCGGTCGTGCGGGTGCCAAGGTGGCGATGAACTATGCGAACAACGATGCTCGTGCTGCCAAGGCATTTGCCGAATTCCGCGGTGAGGGCCTTGAAGGCGCGCTCTACAAGGCATCCGTGATCGATGAAGCCCAGATTAATAAAATGGTCTCCGATATCGAACGCGACCTCGGCGGCGTCGATGTTGTCATTATTAATGCAACCTGTGATCAGCCACACTTCCCAATCGAGGAGTATTCGGTTGAGTTCTTCCAGTCGATGCTGGACTTCTTCCTTGTCAGCCCTTTCTTGCTAACCCGTGCAGTTCTGCCACATATGAAGGAACAAAAGTGGGGACGCATCATCAATATTGGCTCCGAAGTGGTCGCACGTGCCGTCCCGAACTTCGTGCCATACGTTGCGGCAAAGAGTGGCCAGAATGGCTTTACCCGCTCGATGTCGCAGGAGCTCGCCCCGTGGAACATCACTGTCAATATGATCTCCCCAGGCTGGATTCCCGTGGAACGCCATGTAGAGGAAGTCGTCACCGATGGCCCTGGTTACCGCGTTCTGATTCCTCTCGACCGCTGGGGTATCCCTGAAGATGTCTCGGGAACAGCCATTTACCTGTCCAGTGAGGCATCATCGTTTGTGACCGGCCAGAACATCCACGTAAACGGTGGCATGACGACGCAGGGGTGCTAATCGCTTGAAAATACATCCGTATCTCTCATTTCCAGGCACCTGCGAAGAAGCATTTAACTTCTATGCACGGGTCTTCGGCGGCGAAGTAACTGGTATCAACCGCTACGGGGAAGGCAGCCCATTCCCGGTCCCGGATGGCTGGGGGGTGAAAGTTATCCATGCCGAGCTGACTGCGGGAGGGATTGTCATTTACGGCTCCGATCACGTGCCAGAAATGTTCGAAACGCCGCAAGGGTTCTCGATGTCCTGGAATGTCACGACATTTGATGCTGGGAAGTCAGCATTTGATGTTCTTGCTGCAAATGGCGGCACAGTGGTGATGCCATTTGCCGAGGTGCCATGGAGTATTGGCTACGGGATGGTCAAAGATCGCTTCGGGATTACATGGCAAATCAATGTCGATGGACCCGCGGAGTAACCGCTGATATCAAGTGAAAATGAAAAACACCCCGGAAGTTACCTTCGGGGTGTTTTGCTTGAGGGAGGATGATGGGGATCGAACCCACTACCTTCAGAGCCACAATCTGACGCTCTAACCGAATGAGCTACACCCTCCATGAAGCGACAAAGTCTATCATGCGTTTTAGGACGGTTTCAACCGTCTGAGGACAGGAATCTTTGTGAATATTAAAATGAGAATGTTTCAGCAAACATCACCAAACCATTCTTTAGCGCAGGCGGGAACCGTAACGCATTGGATTTCGTTTGACTTATGGCTGTGATGATGTGTGGAATCATCCGTTTGATTTGTAAAGGAGATGGTGCAGAATGGATGCCTTACCGGTGATTTGTCTGATGATGCCATTCCTGGCTACCGTTATTGGGGAGCCGCCCGTTCGTCGTGAGGTCCTGACGCTCCCTGGCGTGCTCTCCCGCGTGGAGGCTGCTTACCCAAAGGTCAGGGGCATCGCGCAGGAAAAGCAGGCTGCCGCTGGCAAGCTGCGAGAAAAACAGGGTGCCTTTGACACAACCGTTAATGTGGGTCTGGAATACCTCAGCTACAACAGCGCCAGTAGTCGTGGCAAAAATGCAGAGGCAACGATTTCAACCGCTACGGTAGAAATGGCGATGCGCAGTGGCGCCAAGGTGCTCGTCGGCCGGGATGCCAATACAGGTTTGGTCAAATCGCCGATTTCGAGCACCGGCTCCGATGGAACCATTTATGCGGGGATCAAACTGCCCCTCCTGCGTGGCGCTGGTATCAACGAAAAGAGCATCGCTGAGCTTCAGGCTAAGCCCGGACTTCCCTTCGCTGATGCGGCTATCACTCAAGTGGTCGTTGCATCCAAGGCGGCAGCAGGCGGTGTCTACTGGGAATGGGTTGCCGCTGGGCGCAAGCTGTCGGTCTCGCGAGACCTGTTGGCTCTGGCCGCCCTGCGGGCAAAGCAGATTGCGCGCGAAGTTGAGCTCGGAGCCCAACCGCCGATTGCCATCACGGAAGCCGAGCAAGAGGTTCGCCGCCGTGAAGCTGGGCTGAACAAAGCCGAACGGGATGTCCAGAAAGCTGCCATCAAACTCTCTGGCTACTTATGGCTCGATGATGGAACACCCCTCCCTCCGCCTGATGTGGACCAGCTTCC